>NZ_JADNQU010000006.1:0-105694 GCF_015594645.1 Streptococcus sp. HF-2466 | reverse complement strand
GTTTAGTGCTCATGGCCAATAATCTCCTTAAATACAATAAGAGAACGACTCAAACTTAAAAAGCTAGAGTTCCATAATTGGGAATCTCTAGCTTTTTTGTGACTGAGAACTATTTTGTCTCAGACTCATGATGGTACATGATGGTACAGTTTGCCTGTTTTGTACCATCAAAACTGGGATGTGTACCATCAAGAATTATTCATTATTTTTGCGAAAATATCCACGAACCATCTTGCCATTTACACGCTTTTGCTTGTATTCCCAATCAATATTATTATCCATAATCAGTTTGATTTTCCGAGCGATTCTCTCACCTCGTGCGCTGTCAATGTCAAATACATTTTTCAAAATCTGCTTAGCCGATACGCTGCCCTGTAATTCTGTGCCGACATAAGCATTTCCTGCCTCGTCTTGATAAGTACCGTTGTTGAAATAACACCACGTATACTGATGTTGCTGGGCAACTGTCATAGCGTCCCAGTCTTCTGGAACTAGCATGTCCAGATAATCATAAATCTGACTTTCTGCCTCATCTCGATAAGTAAACTGCTCTTTGTAAACAGTTAATTCATCCTCGAAGTCATCGTCAAAGGTTAGGTCGAAGCCTTTCTTATAGATAGCAACTGCCTCACCCCACAATTGCGCCACATCTTTATCCGTCATGTCAAACGGCTTCACAAATTGATTTTCCGCATTAACTTTGATTGGCATGAAACGACGCTCACCAGTTTTGTCTCCGAGATATTCAATTTTATTGCTAGTCCTAGCAATAACAAAGTTTTTAGGATATTTTTCAGCACGTCGACCGTAAGACCGTCTAAAAGATAACTCTGTTTTGGTCACAAATGCCTTGAGTTCATCAAAAGTCGTTTTTCTGGATGCCACCATCTCGTCATCATTAACGATCAAGGATTTGAGCATGATTTCGTAATTGTCCTTGTCCATGAAGTCCTTAGCACTGTCTGTGTACCAATCCCCTGCAATCTTCTGCAAGAAGGTGGTCTTACCAGCTCCCTGGCCACCGACCAAGTCTAACACGTAGTCAAATTTGACCCAGGGGTTAAAGACTTTGGCCACTGCGCCAACAAAGAACATTTCAGCAATTTTTTGCACATAAATAGAGTCCTCTGCACCTAACCAAGTTTGAAATACCTGGTTTATCCGCTCTTTGTGGTCCCAGCTATCGTAGGCAGTTTCCATATATTCCTGAACAGGATTGTAAGTTTTTTCCGCAAAGAAAGCTTCAATGCCGTCTCTTAACGCGCTAGCCTTAAACACTGTTTTGAAGTGGTTCTCTAGGTAGACACTTAGGTAAGATTCAAAGGCAGAAGGCAGCTGACCCTTACGTAAGTTGATTGCGTCCAGCTTAACATCTGCCACGATTTCGTGCTCGCCGGTGAACTCATTGTGTCTTAGAAAATCATTGAGCTTGTTGTCGCTCTTCATGGCCAGTAGCACATTTCTTGGACTATCTGCCACAATAGATTCAATTTCAATCTGTTCTCCATTTTCGTCAAGAATTTTCTTTTTTCGCCTTGAAAATTGCTTGATTGAAATATTTACAATCTCACCAATGACGCTCACCACCTCTCAAATGTTTTTTTATCATGCTATCAACTGTCCTTTTTAATTCCCTATCGCTCAATGGCTCCATTGAATGATTGTTTGCAATTTGTGCCAGCTGCAACACATACTGCGGTTCGACTGCTCTTGCTAATAAGGTGCCTGCGAATTTGGCAGCTGTGTCATTGCGGCTACCCTCGTCGCCAAAACCGCAAACTATCATTTCTAAAACTTCTGTAGTCCGATTCCTCTTGCCATTCCCACTCGCCATTTGATAATAGATGTCATCCAAATCACTGCGATTGTTCTTTTTAAGGTATTCTTGCTTAATAGCCAAGACTAAATCTCTGCTGGCTGTGACCATCGTGCCGCCTTCTTTTGACTTGTCCATATCCCATGTATACTCACCTTTTGCCGTTTTGGATGGAGCCACTAGCACATAATTGTTTGGATGAGCTTTAATGTCAACTCCTGGCAAGAACCCAATCATTTGCGTCATGGACACATCCGGATGTTTGAAATAGAAGATGTGCTTACCACCACTAGCAGTCTTAGCCTGCAGTGTAGGAATTAACAAGTCAATCTTATCCCAATTGGCCAAACTCTCATAACCATTGTGCTTACCATGTAGGTCAATATCGATGACAAAGAATTTATCAGTCCGAACAGCAATATTACTGTTCGGATGCTGATTCCAGTAGTTCTCGATTTCTTCCGCTGTCATAGCTGGTTTATCTGCAAATTTAATAGCCGGCTGCTTCCCATTTGGAACTATGGGAATTACAGAAAAACCTTTCTTTTGATAAGCCAAAGCGTACTCTTTCATTCCCATGTCCTACCTACTTTCTAAAATGGTAAATCCTCGTCTGAGATGTCCATTGGATTATTAGCTAGATTATTGTTTGAAGATTGTTGCTGACTACGACTTTCCAATAATTGGAAATTATCCGCTACGACTTCTGTCACATAGACACGTTGACCTTGTTGGTTTTCATAATTACGAGTTTGAATATTTCCGGTAATCCCAACGAGTGCACCTTTTTTACACCAATTTGCAAGGTTTTCAGCAGCTTGTCGCCAAATTACACAGTTAATAAAATCTGCTTCACGCTCCCCATTTTGATTTTTAAATGGTCGGTTGACTGCAAGAGTGAAGCTAGCAACTGCTGTGTTACTTTGAGTCATTCGCAGTTCGGCATCTCGGGTCATTCGACCTACAAGCACTACATTGTTAATCATTCAAAATCTCCTTCATTTTCCCTAAGACATAGCCGTAGCTTTCTTTGACAACGATAAAATCATCTTTTCCAAAAGTGATAACTGTATTTCCTTCCCTAAAATCAATTGCCACAGATTCCACTCTGTAGGCATTGACAGAGATTGGTTTCTCTTTCCAAATATTCTAATGTTTTCGATTTTATCTACCCCTAGCTGGCCGATGAACCATACCCCCACAGTATTAACTGGGCCACCAGTCGCTTCTGCAATATTCTTGATGTCTTCACGCAGTTTCTTAGCTTGAGCGCCAGTAATCTTTTTAGTCTTATTTGTGGATAGTGTTGCATCTGAGTTAGTTCAATCATTATTCAATTCCTTTCACTTTCTTTGTTTTTGTAATCAATTCCTGCGCTTCTTTCAGACGCTCAGCTGGAATGTTTTCGATTTTATCTACCCCTAGCTGGCCGATGAACCATACCCCCACAGTATTAACTGGGCCACCAGTCGCTTCTGCAATATTCTTGATGTCTTCACGCAGTTTCTTAGCTTGAGCGCCAGTAATCTTTTTAGTCTTAGCTGACGGCGCCAGCTTGGTCTGTTGACTATTAGATGTTTTCTGATCTGGCTTAGCTGCTGGTTCTGATTTTGTCGTACTCTTGTTTTGGTTCTGATATTCATCAGAATCCGCGTCTTTGTTATCGTCGATAGCAAAGAGACCATTCAGAGCGTATTTACGAGCATAGCTGGAGGCAGTACCTGTGATTTGACTACCATCCATGCCCTTTTTACTTTCTTCTTCACGCGCCAAACCTTTAACCCCAATAGCTTCACCTTCAGCGTAGAGTGTAACAGAAGATTCAACATAATGGCGCCCCTCAATGTAGGTAATATCATCACTGAGCGTGATAGCTGCTTTATGTTTTTTTAAAATTGGTTTCAGTGCTTCTAGAATATCTTCCGCACTGCGATAGTTATATTTACCAAATGAGTTATATTGCCCTTTCGGGACGATTAGTTCGCTCTGAATGGCTTGCAATACTCCAAATATTTTTCCCATGTTAACTCCTTTTAGTCAAACAACCCTCTCAAAAAATCACGAGTAAGCTTATCAGGCTGCTTTTCAATCTCTCGAACCTCGCTACCGTTTGGATAAGTTAATTCATATGTAGCTTTAACCTTGACAACTTCACAACCAAATATTTTAGCCATGTTTTTGAATTGCATTTTGTCTTCTTCGTATTTTTCGAGAGACATGAACAAAGCGTTGGCAAGATTATCCGTGTAATCTGCTTGGTAGGCTAATGTTCCGCGATCCTCAAACGATTTTAAGAAAGACCCTGTTTCTTTTCTACGCAATACAATAAGTTCTTGATTCATTTTCATTTTGATTCTCCTTAAATTTGATAACCTTCTGGGTATTTTGTAGCAAGCGGTCTGTAGTTAGATTCTGCTTTCTTTCCACATTTCTCGCATTCCATATTTGGGACCACATTATTATGATAGTTTGCGTCATCATATCCGCCATCTATTTTCGTAAAGCCACAATGTTCACACTCATATTCTGCTGTGAAATCTCTTCGGTATTGACTGATAATTTTTTTAATTCGCATTCGTTTCTCCTTAAAAATAAAACTCTATGACTCTCACGTCATGTTGTTGGCGGCTGCCTGTTACCCGCCAAAGCAGCTGTCTATAATCATCATAGCTGCCATCTGATTTATTGACCGGATCCAGCACTACGATTGTTTTAAATTTATACTGCAGACCATCAACTCCGACACCTAACACTTGACTAGTAGCCACAACGTTGGTCTGTTCTAGGGAGTCTTTCTTGTCCCCCGTCCAAATGCCAATTTCTGGGTGACGTTCTCGGATAACCTCCACAATCTGTTTAGACTTGCTAACTATCAACATTTCTGTCTTGCTAGCTAACAGGAGATCCAACTGGAGCAGCATAGGCGTGTCTTGATTGACCGCTTTAAGCTTTGGGAAATCCACTTCAAAGCCTGTCTGTGTGAGGTACCTTTCAAAAGTCTTTCGGCCAAATGTCTGTTTTGCCATGGCGTACTTGCCATCTTTTCCGACAATGTTCAGCTTTCTAAACTGTTCCAATTCTTCCGGATTAGCAGTCAAGCACCAGACAGGCTCAAAGATGACCTCAAAGCCATTGTTTTTTTCTGCTTCTTCAATCTCCTCAACATCTTCCCAGCGGAAAAAGTTTGGCAGATTAGCTACATAGCTTTCATAGTCTCGGAAGTCATCCCATTCTTGCTTAGAATAGCTGAATTTGGAATATTTCATCTTCCCGTGGGCTAGTTGCCAGTTTTCCTTTTGGTTTGGTTCGGCCGCTCCAAAAAATGTCTTTTCGAGCGGATAGAAGTTTTGCCCCTTCTTCCTGATGGGCGTTGCTGACAAACCTACAGTATAGCTGCGTTTGACCTTCTGATAAGCCTTCACATTGGCATCGCTAGACATATTCTGCCACTCGTCAACAATGAACACATCGCACTCAATAGACTCACCACTTGCAAGTCTGTTCTGCAATCTGCGGTCTGTCATAGTCTCTAATTCAAAATCAGTGTTGTAGCCTAATTTTTGATAAGTGCTGTTCCATCCGTTCAGGATAGCTAGTCGATTATTGATAACCAGGACTTTTTTTGCTCCCTTGTGCTTTGCGATTTCAAAAGCACAGATGGTTTTACCACGGCCGCCGTATGCCTCAAGGAAGATACCAGGGCAGTCACGGTCACTACGTTTGACCGCTTCAGCCTGCCATTTGCGTAATTCGATTGCCAATGTCCACAATCACCTCCTCGATGTCATTCCGTTGGGCATAAAATAGCCCAAGCCTTGCAGCTGCCCTCACATCGTTGTGATGACTCTTATCAAATGTCCAAAGCCCCAAAGCTTTTAGTAAGTCATCTGGTATATCCGCTTGATAACCTGCATTCCTCTGTAAAATCAGATCAGGATAGCACAACTCAATAGCTTCAATGGTCTCAACTACCGAGTTGTCTCTGGAATAATCATTATCTCTTACCTCGAATTTCTCAACCACTACTGTATCCACTTCGAGAGTACGGCCAATTTCTTTGAACCAGGTCTTAAAATTTTGAGCACCGAACAGCACTACCCAATAGTCGACCAATCTTGCATTATCCAGGAGCACAATTCCAGTTGTACTGCTTTCAATTCGATTGCTTGAGGGGTCAATTGATAAAATCCTCATACATTCACCTTCTCAGAAAGCACACCATCAAATAGAGCCGTTTCAAACCAATTCTGTTTATTTGCTTTTGCAAAAGCAAACAATGTTTTCAATTCTTTATGCTGCTTGTCTTTTATTTTTAGCTCTTCTTCATTTGTAAATTCAGGCTTCTCACAATTTTTGTTAATCAATCCCATCAGCGAATCCTCAAACTTCTATTTTCCTGCAGCTCTGCGCCCTTGATTTTCTTGCCTTCTTTTAATAATTCATAGAGGCCTTTTTTGTCAGGCGTTACTGTTATTTTCTTATTCCAATATTTCTTAGGCAAGAGACTTTCATCAACCTTGACGCTAGCCTTAGAATTTTGAATTGCAATAGTAAACAATGATGACTTGATTCTCTCATTGCCTGTCACTTCCATGGCCGTCTGCAGATTGTCTTTGAGTACGCCGATTTTATTCTGCAAACTCTTCTTCCGATCTTGTAGTCGTTTGATTTCTTCATCAATTCCCGGAATGTCTGCTTCTAAATTTTTGATAACCTTGACATAGCCTTCTGCTTTGTTGACGAAGTCCTCTTCCCAGTCCATACCTTCCAGAGTATCTTGCTTTGTTTGTTCGTCAATATCCATTTCATAAATAGTCAGATATTGACCTGTTAATTCATATAGTGTACTCATTTTGTTACCTCTTTCATTAAGCTGCTTCCATCCGACTCTTAATATTCATCAAGAGACCTTTCAAATTGCATTTCTCAGTCTCTGATAAGTTGCACTTATCAATAAATTTTGCGATAAGCTTAAAGGCTTTTTCTATTCTTTTTTCTTTGTCTAGCATTCTTACACTCCTAATTGTTTTTCACGTTTAATGTTTTCCAGCATCTCTGCCAGTGTTTCTTTTTTGGGTCTGTATCGGTTACGGGATTTCCATTTGACGAACAGGCGAAATCCTTCGTAATTGACAAAGACGATTCTGTGAGTTGGGTTGTCAATGAATTGTCGAAAGTCTGGATGTTCTCTCATTTCTGCCGCCCAACCTTTAGCAGTTCCGACTGTCAACCCTTCCCATATTTGGCAAAGGTGTGCATAGTCACCATATGTTGCTTTTTCAGACTGATTGGCAGGTCTGTAAACTATTTCTGCTTTTGGCATAGTAAATTGTTCCCTTCTGTGCTATAATTAAATTAGTTATTTTGGTAAGCGACTGATTTTTCAGTTGCTTTTTTGTTATAATCGACTTATCAACCTAGGAAGGAGGATTGCTTATGGTAACTCCAATTAAACCTGGCACCGATAACCAACCAGCTGGTCACTATGTTGAAGTTGGTCCTCGCGGAGGACACGTTGCCAACGGTCATACTGCTACTATTGGAAAAGGTGATCGTTTACCTCCAACTTCAGCTAAAGGCAATGGTTGGAAGAAAGTCTAGCCCTTATCTGCGTACAGTCGTTCAATGATTGTACGTTTTTGTGATAAACAAAAGCATTTACCAAAAATATCAATTTGGATCCATGCCTCGGCATAATCTTTCCCATCTCTAGCATAATGCGTGATGTAATGATGAATCATTTTTTCTTCTCCTTTTTTAAAATTGCTATAATTGACTTATTTTGAGTTTAATTTGTTAAACATTTATTTCAAAAAAAATCTTTTACATGTTTGTTAAAAACTCCGGCTAACTTTTGAAGTGTTCGAAGTTTAACAGTTGAAAACTGACCTGATTCTATCAAATGTATTGTTGTTCGAGAAACATTTGACTTCTCTGCGAGTTCCTCTTGAGACATTTTTTCTGCCTCACGCCATTTTTTTAAACGTTCTCCTTGCACCACTCCTCACCTCCTTTCAAATTTGGTATAATAGAATAAAAACGATTGGAGAAAATCTATGTTTGTAGAAATTCAAATAAGTAACTATGCCAGACAAGATGTTGTAATAGAGAATTCCTGCCCTAATTGCCGAAAACCAATCATCCCAGATGTTGTAAGCAAAGGGAGCAGTGAAAAATCTGTAGGAAAAAGTAATATTTTCATAACATTGCAGTGTCCAGGTTGCGAACATTTCTGGGTAGAAGAGTTTTCTGCCACTCTTGACGGCACAAACCATTACAATCTAACACATGTTGAAGTTAAACCTGAATTGCCTAGTGATATCCCAATGCCAGAAGATATTGACATCATTTCGCCTATCGGAAAAGATATTTACCTACAAGCCCTAAAAGCTGAAAACGAGAAGCTTGACCATATTGCAGGCATTGGCTATCGTAAAGCTTTAGAATTTTTTGTTAAAGATTTTGTTATTTTGACAAACATGGATGATAAAGCCAAGATTGAAAGAATGCAACTCAAGCAAGTCATAGATACATATATTGATGATGAAGAGTTGAAGACAGTTGCTCTAGCTTCAACATACATTGGCAACGACGAAGGTCACTACTTCCGAAAAAATCCAGATAAGGATATTTATGACTTAAAAAACTATTTACATGGCTTCATTTTCTACCTTGGTAAGAAACTTACTTTTCTTGATGCTCAAGAGCTTGTGAATCGCTCAAAGAAATCTTAGAATCAATTTCTTCTACTTTCCCAGCAATATACGTTACAGTCCTCAGTATTTCATTGAGGGCCGTTCTTTCTAATTCATTCATTTTCTTCTCCTTATCTAAATTCATCTAGACTGACATCCAATGCGTCAGCTATTTTTTGCATGTTGTCAAAGTAAATGCGTTTTGTACGACCAACCTTTAAATTGATGAGTACATTCTGGTCAATTCCAGCTTTTTTACTGACAGCATACATCGTCATTCCTTTGCGATCCATGACAGCCTTTATTTTTTCCCACATGTTACTCCTCCTACCATATATTGTATTTTTGTTTAAAAACATTGCAATAATATACCATATATTGACAATTTGCTATATTTATTTTATAATATATCCATGATTAACAATTAAGCCAACTTTAACTAGCAATTAAACTCTTATTGTTAATCAAATAATTAAGAAAGTGCAGCGACGATGACTAAAGATAGCTCAAAAAATGATTTACTTAATCCTTTACCTATTTCAAAAAATACTGGAGACGCCTTATTCAAGCCTGCTGCAACTTCTATCGGAGAAGCTTCTAAAACTTTATTAGATGGTGTTTTCCATCTAGCCTTTGATCCTATTAGAAAATTCAATATACAACGTGAAGCTTACTTAGAACGTTTTAAAATAGAAGTACAGACCTCTGTTCAAACCATTCCAGAAAAGTATCAAGATGATTCGAAAATAGGACTAGTTTTAAAGAGTATAGAGGATTCTAAATATCAATTAAACAGTGATGAACTACGAGCAATGTTTACAAGATTAATCACAGTAACACTTGATTCGAGAGCGAATTCTTCCATTAGTCCTAAGTTTAGTGCCATTATTTCTGAAATGTCGCCTAGAGAGGCTCGCTTATTGGAAATGATTTATTACAACACAGCTTCGTTGGTTCCTTTTGTAAGATTGAAAGCAGAAAACAAATCAACTTACTCTTCTAAAAAACTAGGAAATGGATTTTTACTATTAGATGACCATTCTGAGAATTCAATGTCATTAGAACTATCCTTGCTCGAAAGCGCCAACCTTATCACATTCCATGAAGATACTAGACTGATACATTCTCACTTTGCCGATATATTCACAGAGTTCAGAAGTTTCTTCCCAGAAGACTTAAATACATTTCTACCAGATATTTCCGATGAAGAAGAGTTGGTTTTCGAACATTCGTATTACTCACTAACAGAATTAGGTGAATCTTTCTGTAAAATTGTTTTCAAATCAATGTAACTTAGTATTCTCTTCTCCATAACTGCTAACTCTTTAGCCAAATAGTAACTATAAATTCTCAAGATAATGAAAGTTATTAGTATGTTCATAATTATTATCAGAACAAAAAACATCTTTCCCTTCCTCCTTAAAAAATAAAATTCCAAATCACAATCGCAAGTATCACACCTATTGCGACCAGTCCACCGATTGTCCAAAGTTGCTCTTTTTTCATTGCTTTTCACCTCACATTATGCTAGAATGACATTGTAAGAGTTGGGGCTTGCGCCCCACTCCTACAATCCACGTCCTCTATTTGAAGAGGATTTGTAACAACACTGCGATAAGTGCGATTATCGCTGCTATTACTGTGGCTCTTGGCTGTGTCAGCCAAGGGCCTTTTTGTTTACGCCGGCGTTTTAGCATAATGTTTTTTCCTTTCGTTTTATTTGCTTATCTCTAAGCTTGATTATAGTTTAACATGTTAAACATAATTTGTCAAGTGTGTTAAACAAAAAATATTTACTTTTTTTATTTTTAAGTGTATAATAGATTAAACAACATATAGAAAGGAGTTTTTTAATGAAATTAGGAGAATTACTAAAATCATACAGATCAGAACATAAGTTATCTATGGATGCTTTTTGCGAATTATCTGATTTAACAAAAGGGTATATTTCTATGCTTGAAAAAAATGAGCATCCGAAGTCAAAAAAACCTATTGTTCCATCTTATGAAACGATAGAAAAAATTGCTAAAGGCATGCAAATTTCTGCAGAAGATTTGATTGATATGCTTGATGACGATCAAGAAATTCAAATCAATGCTACTCCCCCTGTTCTTTCAAAATCTGAAATCCAACAAATCTACGACCAGCTTCACCAGCCACGTCAAGAAAAAGTATTGACATTTGCTGACAAGCAGCTCAAAGAGCAGAAAAGTGAAAACTCAAGTATAGCAGAGCTACTTACTGAATACCACGTATTCGAGAAATTATCTGCCGGAAATGGTTACGACTACATGGAAGACCGCAACTATGATGTCGTATTTTACAACAAAGATATAGATCACGACTTTGCTTCTTGGGTCTATGGTGATTCCATGGAACCTAAATTCCTTGACGGATCTGTCGCCCTTATTAAAGATACTGGTTGGGACTATGATGGCGCCATTTATGCCGTGGATTGGGACGGTCAAAGCTATATCAAGAAAGTCTATAAAGAAAAAGATGGCCTAAGGCTCGTCTCTATCAATGACAAATACGATGATAAATTCGCAAAATGGGAAGAAGAACCCCGTATCATCGGTAAGGTGGTTGGCAATTTTATGCCGGTGGAGAGATAAAATTTCAAGTATAATTTAAAAAATTATAAAAAAACGATAGAAAAATATTGACAAAAATAATGGAAAAGGATAAAATGAAGACACTTGAAAGTTAGTGCCAGAATCTCTACGGGGACTGGTGCGGGAAAAGTCCTTCTCCATTTTGGAGGAGGGCTTTTTTTGAAACCATTTAAAACAGTTGATCAACAATTAGAGATACTAGCGGATAGAGGTTTGTACATTAAGGACATTCCAAAATCTAAAAAGTATCTTCTTAGTAACAACTATTACAATATTGTAAATGGGTATGGAAAATTTTTTCAAACCGACCAAGATAAATTTGTTGATGGTGCTACATTTGATGAATTATCCACACTATACACTTTTGACAAAGATATCAAACGCTCAATTTTACAAGCTATCCTAACAGCTGAGCACCATATCAAATCTATAACCGCCCATCGCTTTTCAGAAGAGAATTCTGATGCTCGATATGCTTATCTCAATAGTAGTTCATATGCAGAGGACAAAATATTGGAAGTGGGGACTGTTATTTCAAAACTTGCCAGAATTATTAATTTTAATAAAAAATTTCGAGATAACCCTATCAATCATTATGTTAACCAACATAATGATGTACCGATATGGGTTTTGACAGATTTTCTTGAATTTGGTGATTTGAGAATGATTATTGAAAACTTACCAACATCAATCCAAAATAATATCGCAAAAGATTTGGTTAGTTTCCTAAAAACAGGGAATCCTAGTTTTAATGGTGTATTTCCTCCTGAAACGATGATTTCTTTCCTAAAAAATATCAATCAAACTAGAAATATTTGTGCTCACAACAATCGCCTTTTAAATTACAACTGTTACGCTAATAGTGTTTATTTCTCACCAATCCACGACGGCACTGGCTTGCAAGATGATAACTCTAGAAAATCCGTTTACTCAACGATAGTTAGTTTGCAATGTTTTATTAGTCATGCAGAATTTGTTATATTGTGGAATTCTATTAGAAAACGAACCAAAAAACTTAGTATTAAATTAAGTTCTATTGATGTTAATATCATCAACGAATCTTTAGGTTTCCCCTGGGATTGGCACTTAGAAGAGCCATTGAAATAACAAAAAGCCCCACACTCGCCATCGCCAAATTTTGAGTGTGAGGCATCTCGTATAAAGAATAGGTATTAAAAAACCCTTTTCTTTGTACCCATTTTACCAAAATATAGGAGAAAACACAATGTGGGTAGAACAACACAAAAGCGGAAAAGTGAATTTTGTTGAAAGATACCGTGACCCTTATACCAACAAATGGAAAAGAACGTCTATACTCATGGAGAAGGACACCCCCAGAATACGAAAAGAAGCTCAAAAGATACTTGATACTAAGATAACTAACCTTTTGAATAACCTAAAAACGTCAGAAATGCTCTTTACAGCTCTTTTAGACCAGTGGTGGGGATTTTATCAGCAAGAGATAAAACGGTCGTCTATCGCTTCGTTAATGGGCAATATCAAAGAAATAAGAGAGTCTTTTGGACTGAATGTAAAAGTGGTCAATATTGATCCCAAATATGTCCAAACTTACCTAGACAATCTCGACTGCTCCAGAAACAAGAAAGAACGTCACAAATCTATGCTCAACCTTGCTTTTGATTACGCTGTTGATCTGAATATTATTAAAGATAATCCGTCTCGGCGGGCCAAGCTCCCGCGAATAAAGAAAACTTTGGAAGATTGGAAGAAAATTGAAGAAAAATATCTTGAAGAGGATGAAATCCAACCGCTTCTTAAAGAGTTATATCGACGCCCCAACACTTACCGTTTAGGGTTACTGTCTGAGTTCATGAGCCTAAATGGCTGCCGCATTGGTGAGGCGGTCAGTATCGAACCAACAAATTATGATTTTGAAACCAGGGCTCTACAGTTGCACGGGACCTATGACCACACAGAGGGCTACCGTAACGGCGAAAAAACAACTCCCAAAACTCTTGCCTCCTACCGGGAAACAATCATGACCAACCGGGAAATGGAAATCCTCAAAGAAATAGAGTTCATGAATGAACTGGAAAAAAATACCAATCTACGATATAGAGACATGGGCTACCTTTTCACAACTAAAAACGGAGTCCCCATTCAAACTAACTCTTTCAACCTAGCTCTTAAAGCTGCCAACAAGCGATTGGAAAAACCGATTCAGAAAAATCTTACCAGCCACATCTTCCGTCATACTCTAGTCAGCCGTCTGGCTGAAAACAATGTCCCACTTAAAGCTATTATGGATCGTGTCGGTCACGCTGATTCAAAGACAACTGTTCAAATTTACACCCACATCACCAAGAAAATGAAGTCAAATGTGGCTGATATCATGGAAAACTATTGATTTTATGCCCCAAAAATGCCCCAAAACACAAGAAAAGCCTATTGAACAACGCCGAAACGTTGATACAATAGGCTTTTTGTCGTTGAATTATTTAACAGCGTCTTTAAGAGCTTTACCTGCTTTAAATGCTGGTACTTTAGAAGCTGCAATTGTGATTTCTGCACCAGTTTGTGGGTTGCGACCTTTACGAGCTGCACGTTCACGAACTTCAAAGTTACCAAAACCAATCAATTGAACTTTTTCACCAGCTGCAAGGTATTCAGTTACTGCTGCAAATACCGCATCAACTGCTGCTGCTGAATCTTTCTTAGTCAATTCTGTAGCTTCTGCTACTTTTGCAATCAAATCTTGTTTGTTAGCCATTTAACAAATCCTCCAAAATATTTTATGAATTAGTAGTCACTAACTCTAACAAGTATTATCATATCTAAAAAATGTTATTAGGTCAAGCACAAAACGAACTTTTTTCAATTTTTCCAAAAATATCAAACTTATTCATAGCGAACGAGGATTGCCCACGCATTTTCACCTGTATGTGTTTGAATAATAGAACCAGTCTCCAAAACAGAAATCGTTTTTTCCACACACGGTTGCAAAATCTGTTTCATTTCGTTCGCCAATTCGGCAGTTCCTGCATACGAAATTCCAATCTCTGCTACTTTTTTATCTTTTAAGCTTTCAACTAAATCATTAACCCATTTTTTGAAGGTTTTTACACCACGCCCCTTAACAATCGGTTGTAATTCATGGTTTTTCATTTGCATAACTACTCGAATATTAAGCAACGAACTGAGAAGCCCAGTCACACGACCAATACGACCACCTTTTACAAGATTTTCAAGCGTTGACACACCGATATACAATTCTGTTTTTTCACGTACTTCTTCGATTCTTGCTAAAATAACATCAAAGTCTGCACCTTCTTTTGCTAGTTTTGCAGCTTCAACCACTTGAAACTTCAAAGCTTGATCCGTAAAAGAGCTATCAATCACTGTTACATCTACATTTGCCAAGGTTGCCCCTTGTCGTGCAGCTTCGACCGTTCCAGACAAAGCATGCGACATATGGATAGAAATGATTTTATCGGCAGTTTCTCCGAGTGTTTCAAAGATTTCTGCAAAAACACCAACTGGTGGTTGACTAGTTTTCGGTAGATTTTTGCTTGACTGCATCAAATGAAGAAATTCTCCTTCTTTTAAGTCAGAATCTGAATAAACAACACCGTCTACCATTACAGACAAAGGGACGATTGTAATCTCTAAATCCTCTACAACTTGCGGTTCAATCGTAATAGATGAATCCGTTACAATTTTGATTTTTGTCATGGTTTTCCTACTTTTATAAATTTTATCTATTTAATTTATTATATCAAAAAAATAACTTTTTGTGGAATAATTTTTCTGGATAAAATGTGTAAAAGGTGTGTAGAGCTTTCTATTTTTCTAAATAAACAGAATTATTAAATTTTCAGAAAATAATTGACACTGTTTTATTTTTTTGTTAGCCTAGTGATGTATCTTATTGAAGCTGTTGCTTTGAAGAAAGGGTTGATAAATGAAACAGACAAAATTTTTAGGAATTCTTTGTCTTGCTCTGGTTATGATTTCAATTACAGTTGGTTCTAGTCACTTTTCGTGGTGGCAGCTGCTACATGGAGATAAGCAGACCGGGCTACTATTTTGGGAGTCTCGCTTGCCAAGGACAGTCAGCATTCTCCTAGCAGGCTCTAGCATGAGCATTGCCGGGCTTCTTATGCAGACTGTTACACAAAATCATTTTGCTGCTCCTAGTACAGTTGGAACGGTCGAGGCTGCGAAATTTGGTATGTTGCTTAGTTTATTTTTCTTTCCGTCAGCCACATTAGCGAAAAAAATGCTATTTGCTTTTGTATCTGCTATTTTTTTTACGATTATTTTTATTAGATTTATCAGAAAATTCTCATTTAAAGAAAAATGGTTGTTACCGCTTGTCGGGATTGTTTACAGTGGAGTAATTAGTGCAGCCGGAGAAATCATTGCTTATCGTTTTGATCTTGTCCAAAGCATGACTTCATGGACACAAGGCTCTTTTTCCATGATTCAGAAACATCAATATGAATGGTTATTTTTAAGTTTGATTATCTTGATTGCAGTATGGAAGCTATCAGCCACGTTTACCATTATGAATCTAGGGGAAGACGCCAGTCATAATCTAGGCATTTCCTTTTACCAAATGGAGGGAATGACGTTGTTTCTCATTGCATTGACGACAAGTGTGACGATGATTACAGTCGGCTCTCTTCCATTTATCGGAATCATTGTTCCAAACATCATTCGGAAATTTTATGGTGACCATATCACGCGCATTAAGGGGCTGACCGCATTAACTGGTTCCTGTCTCATCTTGGTCTGTGATATTGTAGCTCGTCTAGTCATTCGCCCTTACGAAGTTTCCGTCAGCTTGATTTTAGGAATTTTAGGTAGTTTGGCTTTCGTATATCTTTTATGGCGAGGTGCTGCTCATGAATAAAATGAAGAGTCAAACAAGAAATCGCTTACTTTTATTGCTTTTGGTAGCTAGCTTGAGTGGCTTGTTATATCTCATGCCAATGGACTATCCTTTAACAGGTTTTATTATGAAATTGCGCTCGCAAAAGTTACTAGCCTATCTCTTAGTCGCCATAACTGGAGGTCTTGCTACAATCAGCTTTCAAACAATCACAGAGAATCGTTTTTTAACACCAAGCATTCTTGGAATGGAATCTCTCTATGTCTTTATGCAGACGATTTATCTTTTCTTTGCTAGCAAATTCATCGGCAATACTGGTCATCCTTTGCTTGAGTTTATCTTAGTCTTACTCATACAGTGTGGCTTCTTTTTCTGCCTGCAACCTGCATTAAAAAAGCTACTCCAGCAAGGATTTGTATTTATTTTATTGATTTGCATGGCACTAGGGACGCTCTTTAGAAGCGCCAGCATATTCTTGCAGGTGCTAATGGATCCTAACGAATATGATAAACTGCAGACAAAACTATTTCCTTCCTTTCAACGAATGAATATGGATATTCTATCTGTCGCTGCAATTATCATTGGACTAGCAGGTTTGTATTTGTTAAAGAAGAACGCTATTTTGAATATCTTTCATTTGGATAAAAAGACAGCTACTATTTTAGGTGTAGAAGTTGAAAAAGAGCAAAAAAAGATACTATGGGCAATTGTTTTGCTGACTTCAACGACAACTGCTCTCGTTGGACCTATGATGTTCTTCGGCTTTATGATGTCCAATTTAGCCTATCTGTTAATCAAAGAATACCAACACAAATGGTTATTCTCAGTAGCAATTTTACTCGGTTTTCTTTCTCTAACTACTGGGCAAATGCTGGTAGAGCGCGTCTTTCAGCTCCAAATCAATGTCAACATGGTCATTGAGCTTGTCGGAGGGTTATTCTTCTTTTATCTTTTAGCTAAGGAGGCAAAACGCTAGAATGCAATTAAAAAATGTTGGCAAATCATTTGGAAATCAAGCAATTTTAGAAGATATTCAACTGAATATTTCACCGAGCAAATTCACCGCCTTTATTGGACCAAATGGTGCTGGAAAATCAACGCTGCTTTCCATTATGAGCCGTTTGCTCAAGAAAGATCACGGTTTTCTCAGTATCAAGGGAAAAGAAATTGAAGCGTGGAACTCAAAAGAGCTCGCCAAAGAATTAACCATTTTAAAACAGAAAATCAATTATCAATCTAAATTAACGGTTGAAGAATTGGTTTCCTTCGGTCGCTTTCCTTATAGTCAGGATCGTTTGACAAAAGAAGATTTCAAAAAAGTAGAGCAAGCACTTGAATATCTGGACATTCTTGATTTAAGAAACCGTTTTATTGATACACTCTCCGGAGGTCAATTGCAGCGCGTTTTTATCGCTATGGTGCTCACTCAAGACACTGATTTTATCCTTTTGGACGAGCCACTAAACAATCTAGATATTAAGCAAAGTATTTCTATGATGAAAATCTTGCGATCTCTTGTTGACGACTTAGGAAAAACGATTATCATTGTCATTCATGACATCAATATTGCCAGTCAATATGTTGATGAAATTGTCGCCTTTAAAGACGGAAAAGTCTTTTATCAAGGCACAACCAATCAGGTCATGAGAAAAGAAATTTTAGATCCATTGTATGAAATGGACATTACCCTTGGGGAAATCAATGGTAAAAAAGTTTGTATTTATCTATAATATTGATTTTGGAGGAATTCTAATGAAACAGAATACAAAAACACTACTTCTATCTCTCTTCACAGCTATTGCAGTTGTGCTACTCGCTGCTTGCGGAGCCAATAAACAGTCCAATTCAAAAACGACAAATTCTTCATCTGCTTCTAGTGAAGTCACTGTTCAAACAGCAAATGGTGAAGTTAAAGTTCCAACCAACCCTAAAAAAATTGTAACACTCGATTTAGGTGCAGCCGATACCATTCGTGCTTTGGGCAAAGAAAGCAACATTGTCGGTATGCCAAAGAAGACTCTGCCTGCTTACTTAAAAAATTTACCAGGTAGCATTAAAAATGTAGGTAGCATGAAAGAACCGAATATGGAAGCTATCGCAGCTTTAAAACCAGACTTGATTATTGCTTCTGGTCGTACAGCTCAATATGTCAAGAAACTCAAGGAAATTGCCCCTACTGTATTATTCCAAACAGACAACAAAGACTACTGGGGTTCTACCAAGAAAAACATCCTTTCTTTAGCAAGTATCTTTGGAGAAGACGGAACCAAAAAAGCTAAAAGTGAATTAGCTACATTAGACAAAGAAATTCAAACCGTTGTTGCTGCCAATGAAAAATCAAATAAAAATGCTCTTGCGATGATGTTAAATGAAGGTGCAATATCTGCTTTCGGAGCTAAATCACGTTTTGCTTTCCTTTACAGTACTTTGAAATTCAAACCAACAGATGCTAAAATCAAAGAATCAAGACATGGACAAGAAGTCAGCTTTGAAAGTATCAAACAAATCAATCCAGACATTATCTTTGTTCTGAACCGCACTCTTGCTATCGGTGGGGACAATTCGGCCAATAAAGACTTACTGAATAACTCACTGATCCAAGAAACAAATGCTGCTAAAAACAAAACTATTGTAAACTTGACATCCGACCTCTGGTACCTAAGCGGAGGCGGACTCGAATCCACAAAATTGATGATTGAAGATGTAAAAAATGTAGCTGGGAAATAATATAAAAGAGCTGGAGAAAACCTTAAATGAATTTTCTCCAGCTCTTTTATCATCCTCAACTTCTAATTATCCTCTACCGCGAAACCATCATTTGTGATGAAATGATGTTCTAAAATTCCCTCATTTCCAAATAAAACTCCGTGGAGAACACCGCCATAGACAGCACCGCCATCCATGCCAATTTTTTGATCCTGCGTTTGCCAAAGGTGACTTGTCCCAGGCATCTCAGAAAAAAGATAAAAAGTCGGAGTATGCCCAAATACAATTATTTTCCCTGTTTGATTGAGACTTTGATGAAAGGGCTCACGTATCCAAACCTTTTGATAATCGCTTGTTTCATGCCAATCTTTTAAAGTTAAATCAACTCCAGCATGTACAAAAATATAGTTATCTGTTTCAACAAAGAAAGGCATCTGACGAATAAAAGACACGAGGTCTGGCGCCTCTTCCGACACGCGCTTCGCGTCTTCAACTCCATCAACAGGAGTATCTAAAGGTCGCCCCAAAATGGAATTGATTGTTGTGTCACCGCCATTGCGACGATAATGAGCATAGCCGCTCTCAGGATTGTCCAGCCAAGTTAAAAACATGTATTCGTGATTCCCAGAAATACAAATCGCTCCTTGCTTATCGACAAGACTTTTCACACACTCTAAAACCGCTCGGCTGTCCTCGCCACGGTCAATCAAATCTCCCAAAAAGATGAGCTGACTTTCTCCATCCCATTTTTTGAGTAATTCTTTTAGCATTTTTGCTTTTCCATGTACATCACCAATTACAAAATAATTTGTCATGATTACCTCCTGATAACAACTCATTTAGCACAAGCCAAAGAGTATTTCATTTTTTCAAGAGCTCTCTAGCCTGCGTGAGGGCTGCTTGGGTCACATTTTCACCCGCCAACATTTTGGCAATTTCTTCGACACGCTCCTCATCTGATAACAAGCGAACAGTTGAAACGGTCGAATGTTCATCAGATATTTTCTCAATGAAAAATTGATAATCTGCAATAGCAATCACTTGTGGTAGGTGCGAGATGGCAAGAACTTGTCCATTGGAGCCAATTTTATGAATCTTTTGAGCAATAGCTTGTGCAACACGTCCCGATACACCTGTATCTACTTCATCAAAGACAATGCTGGTTTTGCCTTCCTTGCGAGAAAAAGCAGACTTGATTGCCAACATTAAACGAGACAATTCACCACCTGAAGCAACCTTAACGAGCGGTTTGTAATCTTCACCCGGATTGGTCGAAATGTAAAATTCAACATGCTCATTCCCATCGCGGCTAAATTTTCCCTTGGTAAATTGAACTCGAAAATTCGCCTTTTCCATATAGAGATCTTTTAATTCTTGCTGAATCTCTGCTTCTAACTGCTGGGCTAATTCATGTCTAGCTTGACTGAGATGGCCTGCTAGAGAAACCAAGTCTTTTCCCAGCTTTTTCAGCTCTTTGTCCAAATCCTCTGATGAAAGATTTTTCCCAGTAAGTAGAGCATATTCTTTAAAAATCTGCTCAAAATAAGCTAGGACATCATCTACTTGACCGCCGTATTTGCGAGTAATACTATAGATTAAATCTAGGCGACTTTCTACTTCTAAGAGACGGCCACCATCAAAATCCAAGTCTTCTAGAATATCCTCCAAACGCTTTGTCACATCTTCCAACACATAGTAAGTTTCAGAAAGGTTGGTCGCAATTTCTTTGTAAGTAGCGTCATAGTCTTCAATAGCTTCCATGTCATTCATGGCAGAACGAACATTTGCTAAACTAGAAAATTCTTCATCATCCAGCATGGCATAAGCATTGGTCAAAGTGTCCGCAATCTGCTTATGATTGAGCAACTTATCACGTTCTTGATTTAAAGCTAAATCTTCACCTGCTTTTAAATTAGCTGCTTCAATCTCTGCAATTTGATATTCCAGCATGTCAATCCGCGCTTTATTTTCTTCTTGATTCTTTTGAATTGTTAAGACCTGCTTACGCAACTGACGATACTGGTCAAAAGTCTGTTGATAATCAGCTTTGAGCTTGAAAAATGCGTCATCTCCAAACTCGTCCAACATGGCAATATGCAGCTGCGGTCGCATGAGTTCTTCTTGGTCGTGTTGACCGTGAATATCCACCAAATGCTGTCCAACAGCTCGCAAGACAGACAAATTAACCATTTGACCATTAATACGACTGACACTACGTCCATTTTGAAAAATTTCCCGCCGAATAATCAGCTCCTCTGTCATATCAAGTCCTTGCTGCTCAAAAATTTCAACCAAAGCCTTACTCTGCTCAATTGCAAAAAGCCCTTCAATCTCTGCTTTTGATGCACCGTGACGAATCACATCTGTTGTCGCGCGGCTTCCTAGCATCATGTTCATAGCATCAATGATAATAGACTTTCCGGCTCCTGTTTCACCTGTCAAAACAGTCATGCCTTGCTCAAAATTGAGGGAAATCTCTTCAATAATCGCAAAATTTTTAATGGAAATTTCAAGTAACATAGGCTACCTACCAATTTTTTATCTCTTCCAATACCTGATGAGCCATTTCTTCGCTACGGAAAATAAGGAGAATCGTGTCATCATCGGCTAAAATACTAAAAATGTCATCAGAGAAGTCTTCTACAATGTGTCGCTTCACAAAAGCTGTGCTTCCAGGGACAAGATTGAGATTGATCATATTTCCAAATAGCTCAAACTTTAAGATATTATTGTCTGCTAACTTCAAACTCGTGCTAGCTGATTTCGGCAGTTCATAAATATAAGTGTTATTTTTCAGTGGGATTTTAACAATGCCCAATTCTTTAATATCACGTGAAACAGTTGCCTGTGTTGCTGTAATTCCTGATTTCTTCAGATATTCTACAATTGCTTCTTGTGTTCCAACTTCATAGTCCGACACAAAATGTCTAATTTTTTCTAATCTTTCCTTTTTATTCATCTTTAAATTCCTTATGTGCTGTCTCTACGACCGTTATAATCATTGCTTTTACTAGGTTTTCAGGATGAGGATTTTTTTCCAAATAGGCTAAAAATTCCACATTCCCATGCCCACCTTGAATAGGGGAGAAATATAAATCCTTGACGGAAAATCCTGCTTCAACCATAAAGTCCGTTACTTTTTCTAAAACTGCTTGATGCACTTTTTTATCTTTCACAATCCCATTTTTGCCAATCTGCTCTCTTCCTGCTTCAAACTGAGGTTTGATAAGTGCAACGACTTTTCCATTTTCAGCCAAAATCTTATGCAGAGCTGGCAAAATGAGACCAAGCGAGATAAAACTGACATCAATGGAGGCAAAGCTAGGTGTCTCCTCAAAATCAGTTGCCTTGGCATAACGAAAATTAAACTGCTCCATGCTGATGACGCGTTCATCTTGCCGAAGTTTCCATGCCAATTGATTGGTGCCGACATCTACCGCATAGACCTGTAGTGCCCCGTTTTGTAGCATGACGTCCGTAAAACCGCCCGTTGATGCCCCAATGTCCAACGTGACCTGATTTTCAACTGAAATTTCAAAAATCTGCAAAGCCTTTTCTAATTTTAAACCACCACGACTAACATATTTGAGCTTTTCACCTTTGAGTTTTAACTCAATGCCTTCATCAATTTTTTCGCCAGGTTTATCAAAACGCTCACCATTCGCAACAGCAACAACTAAGCCCGCCATCACACCGCGCTTAGCCTGTTCTCTTGTTTCAAAAAGCCCTTGCTTATAAGCAAGAACATCTACTCTTTCTTTCGTCATTGAGTTTTAAACTTTCTATTATCTTTCTGATAGCCGCGCCTGAAAAAGCAAGCTCTGCTTCTACTTCTGCCAATAAATGCTCTGTTTCCTCTAGCTGTTCTTCAAAGAACCGCTTTGCTCCATCCAAGCCCAAAATAACTGGATAGGTGGCTTTCTCTGCTGCCACATCTTTCTGTGGTGTCTTGCCCAAGTCTTCAAAGTTTGCTGTGATATCTAAAATATCATCTCGCACCTGAAAAGCTAGTCCCAGCAGCTGACCTATTGCTTTCAATTTTTCCTGCTGTGATTCTCCTACTTCAGCAATCAAACCCGCAGCAATAAAAGGATAGGTCAGGAGTTTGCCAGTCTTATTGGCATGAATATTCTGTAGCTCTACTAAACTGATGTCCTTTCCTTCACCCTGCATATCAAGGACTTGACCTCCGACCATACCAAAAGTTCCAGCCGCTAACGACAATTCTGCGATTAAGTTTACCTTGATTTGACTAGGTAGTGCCGCTTCTGCTATCAAGGCATAAGAATCCAAAAAGAGAGAATCTCCTGCTAAAATAGCCATTGCTTCACCAAATTTCTTGTGGCTGGTCAAGCGACCACGACGATAATCATCATCGTCCATAGCCGGCAAATCATCATGAATCAAGCTACCTGTATGAATCATTTCAAGCGCTGCTGCCACTTGGAAATGTGCTTCTGTCAGTCCAAGTCCTAAACCTTCTAACAATTCTAAAAGCAAAAGAGGACGAATTCGCTTACCGCCTGCATTAACTGAGTAAAGAATCGCTTCTATCAAATCAGCAGATACTGCTTTTTTAGCATAAAAAGTCTCAATAGCTTGCCCAATTCTAGCTAATTTTTCGTCTTGTTTCATTCCATTTCCGTTTCTGTGCCATCAGCCTGCATAACCTTTACCAGCGTTTTTTCTGCTTTGTCCAAGGTTGTTTGAAGTTCTTTTGAAAGCTGCATCCCCTTTTGGAACTCAGAAATCGCTTCTTCCAAAGCCACATCTCCGTTTTCTAACTTCTGTACGATAACTTCTAAGTCTGCTAAATTTTCTTCAAATTTCTTTTCTTTCGACATCTTTTACCTCAACTTCTATCTGACCATCTCGCATCAAAATGGTTAATTGATCTTTTTTATTGACTTTCTCAATAGATTCTAACACCTGTTCATCTTTTTTGACAATAGCATAACCCCGAGCCACAATTCGGCTAGTATCCAGCATGAGCAAAGCGTCAGACAGACGCTTGACTTCAGCCACTTTATGGTCATAAACAACTGCCATATTGCTACGCAGAAGCCGTTCCAACTGAGCTACACGCTCTTGATAAATCTGAACCTGCCTTAAGGGAGCCAGAGCCTCCAAACGATGTTGTAAAAGCCTTGCTCGCTGCACTTCCTCGTTATAATATTCGCGAATTTTTTGCTTGAGCCGTAAATTAAGTTGATCTAATTTTTGCAGGTAGCTATCATATAGTCGTTCTGGTTGTCGAAAAATGACAGACTGACTCAGCTTAGCTAATCGCTCACGATTGTAAGTAAGACGATTCGATGTGGCAGCTGCTAACCGATTTTGTTGCTGCTGCAAGTGTGCTAGGAGATCCAGCTTTGTTACAGGTGTTGCTAATTCAGCAGCCGCTGTCGGCGTTGCAGCGCGTCTATCTGCAACAAAATCTGCCAAGGTCGTATCCGTTTCATGCCCTACACTCGAAATGATCGGAATGTGCGATTCAAAAATTGCACGGACAACCACTTCCTCATTAAACGCCCAGAGATCTTCAATTGAGCCACCACCTCGACCGATAATGAGCACATCTAAATCTCCCCTTGTATTTGCGCGGTGGATATTATCTGCCACCTCAGCAGCGGAACCTTCTCCCTGCACCTTCGTCGGATAAAGAACAATTTCCACTCCCGGAAAACGACGACTGACAGTTGTGATAATATCGCGAATCACTGCACCACTTGGACTGGTTACTACCCCAATTTTCTTGGGGAATTGTGGCAAGGCCTGCTTAAAACGCTCCTCAAAAAGCCCTTCCTCGCCTAACTTTTTTTTGAGCTGTTCAAACTGAATCGCCAAAGCCCCGACACCATCTGGTTCCGCTTTTTCAATGATAATAGAGTAAGATCCACTTGGCTCATAAAGCTGAATACGACCGACGACATTGATTTTCATGCCCTCTTCCAAGTCAAAACCTAACTTCTTATAAACACCACCCCAAATTGTTGCCTGAATGACTGCTTTTTCATCTTTGAGAGAGAAATATTGGTGATTAGGTCGCCTACGAAAATTAGAAACTTGCCCCGTCAGATAAACTCGTTCTAAATAAGGATCTTTATCAAACTTTAATTTTAAGTATTTGGTCAAGGTTGACACGGATAAATACTCAGACATTCCTCTCCTTTCATTTCCTGTAATGCTTCTTTATTCATAATTTTTATTATACCAAACAATCTATAAAAAATCATTTCCAGCCCTCAACGAAAAAGGAAAGACTAGTTTCCCATATCTCAAGCAGAGCCTAGCCCAACAAACTTGCCAAAATATACAAAAGATAGATATGCGCAGGATAGAAAATGTAGAAAAATAACTTCATACCACGACCTTTTTCACCGTTGTAAAAATACATTGGAATAACCGCAAAAACCATCATCCATTGCACAGACGTTGGATCTGTTAGATACACAAATAAAGAGACTAGTGTTAATGTCACCATTTGTGCTATGCGGTGTCTGCGGAAAATATAAAAGAGAAGACCAAGGTAAACCATGACATCCCCTCCTTCAACCACGAGAATGTTCGGAATAGCCATGATAAAAAGGGCAATAATTTGAACCATAAGAGGCGATATATTTTCACTAGCTAGATAACCTGATAGAAACAAAGTCGGCAGAGTCATAAGAATCGGCAAAAGAAAAAGCCCTAGCCCTTTCCAAAATGAATAAAGTTTCTTTTCCTTCACCCCTTCAACCATCAAATCCCAAGCACAGATAGATACGCCCGCTAAGAAAAAGGCGCCAAAAGCATTATTCGCCAGCCCAACTTGACCATTAGTGAAAAAGTAACTGACAATCATGTCCCCAATAATCATAAACCATGTCATAAAGAGCAACCGTTTCAAATAAGCTTTTCGATTATGCGTATAATAAAAACTATCAGCTACCAGAAACATAAAAAGAGGAAAAACGATGCGCCCGAGCATTGTTAGCCACATCGGGGCGCCAAAAGCACCAAACATTTCGTGAATATGATCTAAAAACATAAGAAAAATGGCTAAAAATTTCAAGTTCGTTGCATTTGATACTTTCTTTAAAGATTGTAACATCATAAATTCTTCATTTCATTTTTTTCAACAAGCATTATCTTATCGAAAATTTCCCATTTTTTCCATTACATAAACTTACATTTTCAGAAAGAAAAGTGACATTTTTGTAAGACAAAAAAATAAGGTCAAGATAAAAATCTCAACCTCATTAGATGCAATGAATTTTCATAAGATAGTGGATATTGAAAAAGTTTATTCTCCATTTCAACTTGTAGCTAAACCTCATGAGCTAAATATTACTTTTATAAATAGCTAAGAAAATCTAAACTTTCTAAGTTTTTAAATATTTTTGCAGGCTTTTTCATTATAATATATTTCATTTTTAGTTAACTTCTTCATCCACTTAGGGATTTCTTTGCTGATTTCCGTTGGCAAGACTACATAGTTTTCTTTGCTTAACTCCTCTGCAATGGCTGAATGCAGATAGGCT
The DNA here is from genome assembly GCF_015594645.1 of Streptococcus sp. HF-2466. NCBI lineage: Bacteria > Bacillati > Bacillota > Bacilli > Lactobacillales > Streptococcaceae > Streptococcus > Streptococcus sp. HF-2466. The sequence goes on along the minus strand of NZ_JADNQU010000006.1, from coordinate 79,484 downwards.
GCTGCTGCTACACGTTCCAGTAAAGAACTAGTCTTGAACTGCCCTGCAAAACCCGCAATCATGCCTGCCAGAGTATCTCCCATGCCACCCGTTGCTTGATAAGGACCACCAATAGTCAGTTGAAAATGGTTTCCATTTCCACTTTGAAAAATAGTCGTTCCGTGCTTCTTTTGAACAACGATAGTTCCAGCAGGGAAGGAATTAACAGCTTCTTGGCTTTTTTCAACCGTTTGCTCAGCTATCTTTAATCCGCTCAACCGCTCCCACTCTTTTTGATGTGGAGTAAAAATCGTCTGTGCTTTTGGAATTGGCAGAGCTTCTTTGCTAAAGAGGGAAATAGCTCCACCGTCCATGATGAAGACTTGATGTTCACTGACAAGTTCCACTACCAGCTGCAAAACGGCTTTTTCAAGTTTACTTTCAGCTAAACCTGATCCAATCAATACTACATCTGCTTTTTGGACTTGCTCGGTCAATAGCTTTTTATCTTGTACATCAAAAGCCATTGCTTCTGGTAAATGAGCGTGGAGAGCTGCGATATTTTCCCTATCCGTCGCCACCGTCACTAGACCAGCTCCGCTATGAACTGCAGCTAAGGCTGCCATGATAATCGCTCCACCAAAAGGATATGTCCCGCCAATTAACAACAAGCGACCGTAATCTCCCTTGTGACTATGGAGTGCACGTGGCTGAACGACCTTTTCCAATAATGTACAATTGACCACTTCCATTATTTTCTCCTTTTGCATACTGCGATTCTCTTTGTCTACCTCTATTCTATATAAAGGTAAAAAGACATGTCTAGGACATTTTTGTCTCAGACTCGTTTACTTTCTAGAATAAAACTCAATACGCAGTAGTTGAGTGACCTTTATTATGCTGATGCTATCAGCTTTTACAAACTTACTCAACCTTGCAGGGGGGGAAACAAATTTGATCTCTTACGAAATACCATTTTTATACGTAATTTTCACGATTACACTCTTTCTGTGGGGGAGTTCGTAGTAATCATGGCTGTCTGTCCCACTCCCGTGACATTCTTATTTTTTCAAACTCCGTTTACACGCTCGATAGGTTTGCTCCATGAGCATGGTAATGGTCATCGGACCAACCCCTCTTGGTACAGGAGTAATGAGACTTGCGATTTCAGATACTTCATCAAATTTCACATCGCCAATCAATTTACCATTCTGATCGCGGTTCATCCCCACATCAATCACGACTGCACCTTCTTTGACAAAATCTTTAGTCACAAAATGTCCGCGACCAATAGCTACGACTAAAATATCAGCTTCTTTTGTAATCTCTGACAAGTGATGTGTCCGTGAATGTGTCAGAGTCACTGTTGCATTTTTAGCTAAAAGAAGCTGTGCCATGGGCTTTCCGACAATGTTACTTCGTCCAATAACAACGGCGCGTTTACCTTCTAATTCAACGCCGTATTCATGAAACATTTCCATAATTCCAGCAGGTGTGGAGGGAATCATAACAGGATGGCCACTCCAGAGTCGCCCCATATTCATTGGATGAAAGCCGTCCACATCTTTATCAGGGTCAATTGCTAACAACACTGCCTCTTCATCAATATGCTTTGGCAGTGGCAACTGAACTAAAATCCCGTGCCAAGCTGAATCTTGATTGTATTGGTCTATCAGAGCAAGCAATTCTTCTTGACTAGTTGTTTCTGGCAGACGCACCACTTCGCTTCGAAGTCCTGCAGCCAAAGCTAACCGTTCTTTATTTCTCACATAGATTTGACTAGCTGGGTTATTGCCGACCAAGATGACTACAAGTCCAGGAACTAAGCCTGTTTGGTCTTTTAGTTTACGAACTTTCTCTGCTAGTTGTGCTTGTAATTTTTCTGCCAAAGCTTTTCCGTCGATTATCTTTGCCATATAACCCTCATTTCTATTTTCTTCATTACTATTATAGCAAAAATTCATTCATTTGCCCTATAGACTTTTTATAGAAAGTTATAGAGCGAAACCAACCTTGTCTTTCCACCTTTTTCTACTATTTTATGAAAATTTACACAAAAAACAGAAAAAAAGGAGCTAAAAAACTTAAAATTATCTTAAACCTTAAAACTATTTTAAGGTAACTGCTTTAACATAGAACACGGTACCGATTTAGTTTAAAAATATATAGAAGGGAAGAAAATTATGCAAATAGCCAAACAGGCTTTGAATTACATCAGTAGAAAAAAAGTTAAAACGGTTCTGATTTTTCTGATACTAACATTTATTTCCACTGCTTTATCCAGTAGTTTTTCGATTATGAAAACGACAGATAATATCGAAAAAAGGATTTATGATGCTTCAAATACTGGCTTTGCTATCACCAGTAAGAATATTGAAAATCCCATTTCATTAAGAACAGCAGAGAAATTGTTAGAGAACAAAGAAATCTCAAAACATAACTTAAAATACGATGCACTGGCAACCTTGACAAATAAAACGGTTGTCAAGAAGAGACAAGGAGTGACGCGAGATAATCAAAATCCTATTCTCAACAATCTCGTTGCAGCATTGGGCACAAATAATTCTCAGTTGGAAACGACCTTTGTCAGTGGTGTTTTTAAGTTAGAAAAAGGAAAACATCTTCAAAAAAGTGACCGCTCCAAGGTGTTGATTCATGAAAAATTAGCTACGCAAAATCATCTCAAAGTAGGTGATAAATTCAAACTGCAAGGCGTATCATTGCGAGACGGTGATGCAAAAAAAGGCGATGAAATAGAAGTTGAAGTTGCTGGGATTTTCTCTGGTAAAAAAGAAGAAAAACAAACTGGATTGAGTTCTGATGCAACGGAAAATACCCTTTATTTGGATTATGAAACCAGTCAACGCTTAGCAGGCTACAAAGCAACTGACTATCAAGTCACATCAGCAGTTTACTATGTTGCCAATCCAAAGAACATTGACCAAGTGGTGACCGCCGTTAAGAAAGCGCCTATTGACTGGAGCAAGTTAGACCTTGTTAAAAATACGAAAGCATTTGAGACTATCTCTTCTTCTATCACGAGTTTTAAACAGATTGTTCGTGTCCTAACATTCAGTATCATTATCGGCAGTATCATCATTCTAGCCCTGATTCTTATGTTTTGGTTGCGAGAGAGAGTTTATGAAATCGGAGTGCTTCTGTCGCTTGGTATTTCAAAGACAATGATTATGTCTCAATTTGTGCTAGAGCTTGTCATCATCTCTGTGTTTAGCATGGTTCTATCCACGATTAGCGGTTCTTATCTGGCTACCATGGTCTTTAAAGGCTTTATCAAGAAAGGACAAGACGGAGCTGATTCAGCGGCACTCTTTGAAAATGTGGTACCGCAGTTAGACCTGACCACGATGATGTTGACCTATGGCATTTTACTCATCATTATCCTATTTGCCGTAGTGGGCTCGTCCTCTATTATTTTACATAAAAAACCGAAGGAAATTTTAACCGATATTAGTTAAGGAGACAAAAAATGACGATTTTAAAAATAGATACTGTTAGTTATCAGTACAACACTTTACAAGAAAATGTATTGCAACAAATCACGACTTCATTTGAAAAAGGGAAATTTTACGCCATCATCGGGAAATCTGGTGCTGGAAAATCCACCTTACTTTCCCTTTTAGCAGGACTTGACACTCCCACAAAAGGAAAAATCCTCTTTGAAAATCAAGACATTGCTGAGAAAGGCTACAATCACCACAGAAGCAAACAAATCTCTTTGGTCTTTCAAAATTATAATTTAATTGACTACCTCACCCCTCTTGAAAATGTCCGTTTGGTCAATCCACATGCAGATAAAGAAATCTTGTTACGGTTAGGCTTGAGCGAGAAAGAGATTCACCGCAATGTCATGCGCCTCTCTGGCGGTCAACAGCAACGGGTGGCTATTGCACGTGCTTTGGCATCAGAAGCCCCGATTATCTTAGCCGATGAACCAACAGGGAATCTAGACGCTGCTACTGCCATGGACATTATTGACATTCTTATCACCTCTGCCAAAGAGAAGAAGAAATGTGTCATTGTGGTGACACACAGCAAAGAGCTGGCTGATCAAGCAGATGTTGTCCTCGAATTAAAAAATAAAAACTTAGTGGAAATCACTAAGAAAGCGAAATGATACCCCAAGGAGAAGAAATGATATGTTACCAATAAAAAACGCTTTGGCTTATGTCTGGCGCAAGAAAATCAAAAGCTTGATTATCTTTTTCATCCTGCTAGCCATCTCTACCTTAACCTTAGGCAGCATTGCTGTTAAAAATGCGACTGACGCTGCTTCAAAAGAAACATTTAAAAATATTACTAGCAGCTTTTCCATGCAGATCAACCGTGAGGTCAATCCAGGAACACCACGCGGTGCTGGAAATCTCAAAGGCGAAGACATTGATACGATTAGCAAAGTTGCCGGTATCTCTGGCTACATCAAACGAATGAATGTTGTCGCTGACTTAATTGATCACCAATTGGTTGAATCTGGAGAAACCGACTTTGAAAGCGAAGATAGAAAACAAAAATTCGGCCGTGCCATTATGGCAACAGGGATCAACGATTCATCTAAAGATGATAAATTTACCGCAGAAACCTTCAAACTAGTTGAAGGTAGACATATCAACAAAAATGACAAAAATGTTGCTTTAATTCATAAAGATTTTGCAGAAAAGAACAAACTTAAAGTCGGCGATACGATTAATATAAAATCGAATACTTATGACTATGATAACGTTCGCAAAGCTAATAAAACGACTAAAGTGACAGTTATCGGAATTTTTGACGGAAAAAATAAAGGAGGCGTTTCTAGTCCTCAAGAATTGTATGAAAATACCTTTATCACAGATTTAGAAACGACTAAAACTTTACAAGGTTCAACAGATAAAAACGCTATTTATCAAGATGCTACTTTCTTTGTAAACGGTAGCCAAGATATTGATAAAGTGATGGCGAAAGTAAAAGAAATATCATCTATTGATTGGGAAGCCTACACCCTTGTTAAGAGTACAAGCAACTTCCCAGCACTTCAATCTTCTATTAACGGTATTTACGGCGTTACTGGAAACCTCTTAATCGGAACTCTAATCTTTGGAGCGATTGTTCTTACGCTAGTCTTGTTCTTATGGATCAATGGTCGTAGAAAAGAAATGGGAATCATGCTTTCAATGGGAATTAGCAAAACAAAGATTTTCTTCCAATTTATCACAGAAGTTCTCTTTGTAAGTATATTTAGCTTCATTGGTGCTTACTTTGCAGGTAGTGCTGTCAGCAAGGTGATGGGAAATAGCATTTTAAAACAAGTTACCAGTGGTATTGCTGAAAAACTAGCTCGAGAAGGTAAGAGCGCCAATCTTGGAGGCGGGGCTGAAGTGGATGGCTTTAACAAGACCCTCACTAGCCTCAATGTACATGTATCTCCTGATGATATGACCAAGGTGGTCATCTTTGGACTTGCGATTATCATCGTTTCCGTCCTCATTGCTTCAATCACGCTCCTTAGTAAGCAACCAAAAGACTTACTAATGGGAGATAACAGCAAATAAGATATCAATGAGTTCAGACAAAATCGGTCCGTCAGCTAAGTTGACGGACCGATTTATTTTATAGACAGCTAGACTGACTCTCGGATGAAATGACGTGAGGTTCGCTTTGTCGACTTGGTCGATAAAATGAACCGCTTTGGATTGGATCTGTCGACCCAGTCGAAGAGATAAATGACTTTTAGTTTACCACGTCGACCCGGTGGACGAGATAAACTACTTTTGGTTTGCTCCATCAGCCCGGCGGACGAGGTGAAACTCTTTTGATTTACTCTGTCAGCCCGGCGGACGAGGTGAAGCTCTTTTGGTTTGCTCCGTCAGCCCGGCGGACGAGGTGAAACTCTTTTGATTTACTCTGTCAGCCCGGCGGACGAAATGAAACTATTTTGGTTTGCTCTGTCAGCCCGGCGGACGAGGTGAAACTCTTTTGATTTACTCTGTCAGCCCGACGGACGAAATGAAGCACATTGGATGTGGCTCACTTGCCTATTGTTGCCCTCTTTTTTGCTGCCAGTCCTACTGATTGTTTACTGATTTTTACAGTTCTTTTGATGTGCTTTCAGCTTCTTCATGGCCCAGTCGTAGTGACTCGATGTGCAGCTGACAAAGTAGGAGCCAAGGGTACTCCCACCAACCCATTTATAAACGCTCTTTGAAAACAGCTCTTCATTTGTAAAGGTTTCAGCCAGGGTTAGCACTTTTTCCTGTGATTGATGAAGCAACTTGATTGCTTTTTCTAGCGGTGTCTGTTGATGTTTTTGCCAAAATGCCACATTCATCTCACCATAGCTTCTCCAATTATAAGGTGCTGGCAAAAACGATTTTTCGACACCATTTTGATTGGAATGCACCCAATCCAAAAGCAATTGCTGCCACTCATAAAGATGAATGAGAACATCTCTGAGGTTTTTATCCCTCTTCCAATGCGCCTCTTTCTTTTTTTCATCTTTGAAAAATCAAATGGAGTCTTTAACTCTTCTTCTGTTAATTGGGAAATCAATGACTGCAGCTTTGCATATTGCTGCGTCGCTGCACTGATCAACTCAGTCTTGCTAGTAGGTCTTACCATGTTATGTTCTCCTTCTTTTTAATAAATCATACAACAAATGACCTGACAACCTCTGTCATGTTTTTAGTTTTCTCTTTATTTTTGTCTCATTTTTTCTTTGATTTCACATTGACAGTCACAATCACCACAGTTCCCCTTTCCCTTAATGATGTGGTGCAGCGCTGCGCCAGCTAAAACTAAAATAATGATAAATACAATAATCGTGGACATAATTTCTCCTATACTATTTGATGTGTCAGACTATCTAAAGTGATAACTTCTATTTTTTCTTTCCGTGGTTTTCTAAAGATGAAATAGAGACCAACTGCTACAACGAACAAAGCAAAGACAGTCACTGGAGATATTCCTTTTCCGTACAGCAAAACTTGACCAAACTGGTAAATCACAAGGCTGACATTATAAGCCAGTAGAGTTTGGAATGAAATAGCAATCCACGTCCACTTGGCACTGCCCATTTCCCGATGAATCGCACCAATCGCTGCAAAACAAGGAGCGCAGAGCAGATTAAAGACAAGGAATGAGTAGGCGGAAAGTGCCGTATAATGCTGTTGGAGATTGGTCCACAACTCTTTGGTGGTCTCTGTCGCGTCTGTCACTTTATACAAGATTCCAAAAGTCGAAATCACCGTTTCCTTAGCCAACAATCCCGTAATAGCCGCAACCGTTGCTCGCCAATTGCCAAAGCCAAGAGGGCTAAAGATCCAAGCTAGTCCCTTTCCTAATGCCGCTAAGATACTATCTTCCGTCTCAACCGCCTGCAAGCCAAAGTTATAGGAACTAGCAAACCAAATGAATATATTAGTCACAAAGATAATCGTTCCAGCACGCTTAATGAAGCTCAAAGCCTTTTGACCAGCATAGCGCAAAACCGTTTTGACTTGTGGCAGGTGGTAACTCGGCAGCTCCATGATAAAGGGCGCTACTGCTCCACCGAGACTCGCTGTCTTTTTCAAAGCAATCCCTGATAAGACAATCGCTCCCATTCCGACAAAATAAGCACTTGGTGCAATCCAAGGATTGCCGGGGAAGAAAGCTCCCGCAATCAAGGAAATAATCGGCAACTTGGCAGAACAAGGCATAAAGGTTGTTGTCATAATGGTAATTCTACGGTCACGTTCATTTTCAATGGTTCTACTCGCCATGACACCAGGAACGCCACACCCCGTCGAAATCAACATGGGGATAAAGGATTTTCCAGATAAACCAAAGCGTCTAAACAACCGATCCATAACAAAGGCAATCCGGCTCATATAGCCGATGTCTTCCAAGAAGCCCAAGCAGATAAACAAGACAAAAATCTGAGGCACAAAGCCTAGCACAGCTCCGCAGCCTGCGATAATCCCATCAATGATTAAAGATTGAAGCCAGTCAGCTACAGCTAATTGCTCTAGCAATGATTTAACACCATTTGGAATCCATTCTCCAAAGAGAACATCGTTTGTCCAATCCGTTCCCATCGTTCCAATCGTTTGAATAGAGAGGAAATACACCAACCACATAACAAGCGCAAAGATTGGTAAAGCTAAATAACGATTGGTCACAATACGGTCAATCTTATCTGACAAACTTAATTTAGTAACATCGGCTTGCAGCGCCATTTTGACTGCTGACTCAATAAACTCATAGCGCGCATTAACAACAATGGTCTCTGCGTCTTCAGTGTAGATTTCCTCCGTAATCCTAATCGCATCTTCAATCTCTGTTTTTTGAAAATCAGACAATACCAGCTGTTCAGATAATTCTTTATCGCGTTCAAAAAGCTTAATGGCATAAAACCGAGCCTGTTTTTGAGGCACTGCATTTCCTAAAATGCGGATAATTTCTGACAAGGCCGCTTCAAAATGACTGTCGTAAACAGGATAGAGCGTTTCATCCGTGCGCTCCATTTCTCGTAAGACCTTCTGCATGACTTGGTCAATCCCAGTCTTTTTCAAAGCACTGGTCGCAACGACTGGCACACCTAGTTGATAACTTAATTTAGTCGTATCAATCCATTTTCCTTGTTTTTCAACGACATCGCTCATATTTAAAGCCAGCACAACCGGAATCCCCGTCTCAATCAATTGCAAGCTCAAGTATAGATTTCGTTCCAAATTGGTTGCGTCAACTACATCCAAAATCCCGTCTGCATTACCGCTTAAAAGATAATTTCTACTAATCACTTCTTCAGAAGTATAAGGCGACAACGAGTAAATTCCCGGTAGATCTTGAATAATAATATCTTTATTTTTACGAAACAGACCACTTTTCTTCTCGACAGTGACACCAGGCCAATTTCCCACATGCTGGCTACTACCGGTTAGAATGTTAAATAAACTGGTCTTTCCACTATTCGGATTTCCCGCAAGCGCTAATTCTTTCATCCTTTTGCTCCCTTTTCGCTTTTCACAACACTAACCAGACTCGCTTCTGACTTTCTCAACGTCAAATCGTAACCTCTCAACTTAATTTCTAATGGATCACCTAATGGTGCGACTTTCTGCAACTGAACTTTTGTGTTTTTCGTCAAACCCATATCCATCAGCCTCCGTTTTAAAGCACCATCCGCATGAATTGCTTCAATGTATGCCACATCTCCAACAGTTAACTCAGATAAAGGAAGAGCTGAGCAGTTGCTATCTTTCAGAACAACATCCAGCTTTTTCAAAATAGAATTATCCAAGGCAATCCTCGCAGCTCGAACTAAGAGAATGGCTGTATCATTTGTTTTTGAAATGATTTGAATAAAACTTCCTATCTTAATCCCTAAATCTGCTAAATGACGGACGCTCGCTTCCTCTAAATCAATTCCGACAATTTCATATTCTGTTACTAATTTCATTTGAGATAAATCCATACTCTCTCCTTTTCTGTTTGTCAAGAAATATGCTTACTATCATTATTAGTATACCACTTTTTTCTAAGAATTTCTGACAATTCTAAGGTAGATAGGCAAAAATTATTGCAAATTAAATACCCCCTAAGCAGGTGCCTAGAGGATATCTTATTAGAGACTAGCAAATTAATACAACAATTCATAAATTTCCATAGCAATCAAATCAATGCTGTCAAATGTGTAAGTTTCACGCGCTGCTACATCACGAAGAGTGAATACTGAGCCATTTTCTTCGTCATAGCTATAAGCTACTTCTGCTACAACAACTCCGTCACGCTCAAAATTGCGTTTCAAATTGCCGCCATCTTTTGTCATAGCATCTAAACGATTGATAATTCTTACTAAATGTGATTCCATTTTCCTTCTCCTATTCATTTATACGTTACTATTTTACCACAAATGAAAGATGAAATACCAGTAAAAGCCCTGTTTTTGATAAATTTAACACAAAATAAAACGCTTCAGTACAAAAATCTGTCTTTTAACACTTTATTCTTGCAATGTTTTAGAATACTGCTATAATAAAACTAAGAAATTTGACTATTATTGACCAATTGGTATTAGTCAAACAAATTTTAAAAGAAAGAGGTAGCACATGCTTTGTCAAAATTGTAAAATAAATGAATCTACCATTCATCTTTACACGAATGTGAATGGAAAACAACACCAAGTTGACCTCTGTCAAAATTGTTATCAAATCATGAAAACAGACCCAAACAATGCCTTGTTTCGTGGAATGACCAATATGAATAATCAAAACAACTTAGACCCTTTTGATGATTTCTTTAACAATCTAGGGAATTTTCAAAATCATCAAGAACCGCAGACCCCTCCTACTCAATCAGGTGGCGGATACGGTAACGGAGGCTATGGTTCCAATCAAGGTGGCAGCACGCGCCAACAAGTACCACAACAACCCAAAGGCCTCCTAGAAGAATTTGGTATCAATGTAACCGAATTTGCTCGGCGCGGTGAAATTGACCCTGTCATCGGTCGTGATGAGGAAATCGTCCGCGTCATTGAAATTCTCAACCGTCGAACAAAGAACAATCCAGTCCTCATCGGAGAGCCCGGTGTCGGTAAAACAGCTGTTGTAGAAGGCTTGGCACAGAAGATTGTGGACGGTGATGTTCCACATAAACTTCAAGGAAAAGAAGTCATCCGTTTAGATGTAGTCAGCCTAGTGCAAGGAACTGGTATCCGCGGTCAATTTGAAGAACGAATGCAAAAACTCATGGAGGAAATCCGTTCTCGTCAGGATGTGATTCTATTCATTGATGAAATCCATGAAATCGTTGGAGCTGGTGCAGCTGGAGATGGGAATATGGATGCTGGTAACATCTTAAAACCTGCTCTTGCTCGCGGCGAGCTTCAATTAGTTGGTGCCACAACTCTCAATGAGTATCGCATTATCGAAAAAGATGCAGCACTGGAACGCCGGATGCAGCCAGTAAAAGTGGATGAACCAACGGTTGAAGAAACCATTACTATTCTAAAAGGCATTCAAAAAAAATACGAAGACTATCATCACGTTAAATACACAGATGATGCTATTGAAGCGGCGGCTGTCTTGTCCAATCGTTATATCCAAGATCGCTTCTTGCCCGATAAGGCCATTGACTTGCTAGACGAAGCAGGCTCTAAGATGAATCTGACACTTAACTTTGTCGATCCAAAAGTCATTGATCAACGATTGGTAGAAGCTGAAAACCTCAAGGCACAAGCTACTCGTGATGAAGATTTTGAAAAAGCTGCTTATTTCCGTGACCAAATTGCCAAATACAAAGAAATGCAGCAAAATAAAATGGCAGACCAAGATACACCTATCATCAGTGAAAAAACGATTGAGCATATCATTGAGCAAAAAACAAATATTCCAGTTGGTGACTTAAAAGAAAAGGAACAATCGCAATTAATTAGTCTGGCTGATGATTTGAAAGCTCATGTCATCGGTCAAGATGATGCCGTTGATAAAATTGCCAAAGCCATTCGCCGTAATCGTGTCGGACTTGGCTCTCCTAATCGACCAATTGGATCCTTCCTCTTTGTCGGACCAACCGGTGTCGGTAAAACAGAACTTTCTAAACAATTAGCCATTGAACTCTTTGGCTCAGCTGACAGCATGATTCGCTTTGATATGAGTGAATATATGGAAAAACACAGCGTAGCCAAACTCGTTGGAGCACCTCCAGGCTATGTTGGCTACGAAGAAGCTGGGCAATTAACAGAACGTGTACGTCGTAATCCTTATTCTCTCATTCTGCTTGACGAAGTAGAAAAAGCGCACCCAGATGTCATGCACATGTTCCTGCAAGTACTGGATGACGGACGTCTGACAGACGGACAAGGGCGCACAGTTAGCTTTAAAGATACAATTATCATCATGACTTCAAACGCCGGTACTGGAAAAGTTGAAGCAAATGTTGGATTTGGTGCAGCGCGTGAAGGACGGACTAACTCTGTTCTTGGTGAATTGGGCAACTTCTTCAGTCCAGAATTTATGAACCGCTTTGACGGTATCATCGAATTCCAATCTCTAAGCAAAGAAAATCTCCTAAAAATCGTAGATTTGATGCTCGAAGATGTGAATAATCGCTTAGCTGTAAATGGTATTCACCTAGATGTGACAGATAAAGTCAAGGAGAAATTAGTTGACTTGGGTTACGATCCGAAAATGGGAGCTCGTCCTCTGCGTCGGACAATCCAAGATCACATCGAAGACGCCATTACTGACTACTACCTTGAACACCCAAGTGAAAAAGAACTCAAGGCTGTCATGACAAGCAACGGTAAAATTGTCATCAAATCGGCTAAAAAAGCTGAAAATGAAGCCGACAAAGAAATCCAAAAACCAGCAGATAACAATGCTAATTAAACATGAAAGTCACTCCTTAGAAGTCTAGGGAGTGACTTTTTAGTTACTGAACACTATATCTCAAAATTATCTTTAGTTTCTCTGGAGCGGTGCGATTTTTATTGTTCAAATAAATTTCACGATGATATGCTGTGCAGCGTTTTAACCCATTTTCTTGACAGAAAGCATCCATTTTCGCGAAGGTTTGTGGTTCATCGTCAAATGGTCCTACATGAAGCATGGCAACGCTGCTTCCTTCGCTTATTCGTTCAAAGCGAATCTCATTATAAAACGGATTTGGCTTTTTCACTTTTACTTTTTCGAGAGCTGTTTCAACTATTTCATTTGTAATAAACTCTGGCTGAGCAATCATAATCGTATAAACCAAGTCGTCTTTTACCAAAGTCTCTGCTTCTGTTTGCTGCCAAATCCCTTCCAAAGGGTAAACGGTAAAATCAGTAAATTCCTGATGATGAGCAGTTTTTTTATACTCCATTTTAATCGCATAAGCGAGGGAATAAAGAGCAGAAACCCTTTCTGAAAAGTCAGCTTTATTTGGATTTCCTTGACCATTTAACATGATAAATGACTGCACAGGGTGTTCAATGACCACAGGAGTTTTTGGACCTTGATAAAGTTTTTTATCTAATTTTCTCCATTCATATTTCATTTGTTTGCTCCTCTCATTTTTCTATCATGAGTATAACAGAAGAAACTTGTCACCCTATGTCAACTTTTATATAAAAGTAAAATTTGTTTGAAGATTTTTCTTCTGTTTTCCCATATTTTTTATAATAGATATTCTGTTTTTTCAAAATAATCAGAAAATTTCAATTTTTCTATTGTTTTTTTGGAATAAGATGTTATAATAGACAACAAGAAAAATAAAAAAGGAGTTACGTTATGTTGATTATAGATATTATTATCATTATTTATAGTATCTTATCAAGGCGTAGCTACCGTTTTAAAATGGGATAATCATCTCCATTTTTACATGACTCCGCCTTATTCTCATTTGGGATAAGGCGGATTTTATTTTTCAAAAATAAAGGAGTTTTTTATGACAAAAGAAAACACAACCGCATCACTTATCCCTAAATCATTTTTGCATAAAGTTCTAAACGGAACCGCAATCGGTGTTATTGTAGCTTTGCTGCCTAACTGTATCTTTGCCATTATTTTCTCTTTAGACTTTTTCAAAAATAATACTTTCTTTGCAACTTGGAATGTGGCTAACGTTCTTTTCCAAGCCACTTTATCTGCCGTAATTGGAACGCTGGTTGCCTTGGAATTTAATTTCAAAGGAATGAAAGCTGCGCTTCTGACAGCCATTGCTTTTGTTAGTTCTGGTGCTTCTAGCAAACTAGCTGGAGCAACGGAGTTATTAGGATATGTTCAAAAGCAAAAAGCCCCTGCTGAAATTACCGCAACTGCAAACAAAATGGTTACTGGATTCTACACGACCGGTACAGGGGACATTATCAATGTCATGCTAATTTGTGCCCTTAGCGTTCTCGTATTGCTCTGGCTAGAAGGAAAATTTGAATCCTTTAATTTCGTTCTTCTGCCAATCGTTGGATCGCTTCTTGCGACTGTGGGGCTATTTACACTTCCTTATGTCAAAATGATTTCTAGCTTAATTGGGCAAGGAATCATCTACTTTACGGATCTTCAGCCTTACTTAATGAGTGTTCTCATCTGTGTTACTTTTGCTATCTTAATCGTGGCTCCAATCTCAACTGTTGCAATCGGTCTTGCCATTGGACTAAATGGACTCGCTGCCGGTGCTTCTGCTATGGGGGTCGGAACAACTTGTATCGTACTTGTTGTTCATTCATTCTTCGTCAATAAACCTGGTGTAACTGCTGCTGTCGCCCTTGGTTCAATGAAAATGATGATGACCAATGTCTTTGAACATCCAATCTCTTATGTTCCTATCATTGCAACTTCTGTTGTAACTGGACTATTGGTTCCCCTCTTCACCATTACCGGGACGCCTGCATCAGCAGGTTTTGGATTAGTTGGTCTGACTGGACTCTTCGCTTCTGTTACAGGCGGACTTTCCATGGGACTGGCAATCTTAGCTTGGCTTGTCATCCCAACAATCGTTGCCATTCTTTTCCGTCTTCTCTTTGAAAAAGTACTCAATTTATATACAGCAGATATTTTCAAATTTGAACCTTAAAATGCTTGAAAGCCTTGACAGCACTTGATTTCTGCATTATGATATTAGTAGCATATAAGAAAGAGTGGAAACGATATGACAGTCGCAACTTTTGGAGAAAAGCAAGAAGACGTTCAATATGTGAATCGCTATGGCGTTTATGCAGTTATTCCAGATGAAAAGCAAGAAAAGATAATTTTAGTGCAAGCCCCCAACGGCGCTTGGTTCTTGCCCGGAGGCGAGATTGAGCAAGATGAGGATCGCTTGACTGCCTTAAAACGTGAACTGATTGAAGAGCTTGGTTTTACTGCTCAAATCGGTCAATATTACGGACAAGCAGATGAATATTTTTATTCTCGCCACCGCGATACCTATTTTTATAACCCTGCTTACATTTATGAAGTAAGCCAGTATGAGCAATCGCAGGCACCTTTAGAAGATTTTAATCAGCTCGTCTGGTTTCCAATCGAAGAAGCTATTTCCAAATTAAAACGTGGCAGTCATAAATGGGGAATTGAAATGTGGAAAAAGAATCATAAAGTATGAGAAATTGTTCACATTTCTTATGAAAAAGTGCTATAATAGGAATAGAATATAGGAGGAAGTCAGATGAAGCTTATTAACACGACAAACAGCCATGCACGCCTTGTACAAAGTCAATTAGAAAGTACAGATGCTACACTAGTTGAGACTTTTTCCGCTGGAAATACAGACGTCGTCTTTACGCAAGCACCTTTTCATTATGAAATTCTGATTTCAAATAAACACCGCGCCATTCGCGAACAAGAAGTTGAAAAAATTCGAGAATTTTTTTTGAAACGAAAAATTGATACAAAATCGATTGATGCTTCTCGAATTAAGACACTCTATTCAACAAACCTCATTGAAATATCCATCCCAACTAAATAAGCCTGTCAAGGCTTATTTTTTTGTTTAAAAAAGAGTGAATTCGCAACTAAGTGCTCAATCCACTCCCGTTTTATTTCTGTCTGACATAGTTCATCATGTCGTATGGTAATGTATTGGCGGTTTCTTTGAGAGAATAATTTTCTAAATTATTGACATTTTGACGGAGAAATTTTGCATAACTAGCTGAAATCAGCTTTTCGTGTTCATATTCAAAAATAATCTTCCGCTCCAAATAATAGCCTCGTAGCATTTCCTTGATATTATTCGGTTTGATACGCGTGATAACCCGTTCAATAAAAGCACTGCTTTCAATAATTGCTGTCTCACGAATACGCGAATCTTGCAAGAAATTGATAAGCGCAGTATTATAAACACCCTTCAGATTTTCTAAACTCCCGATAATTACTTCTGTATTGGCTAGATACAGTTCGGCAATCTCTTCTCTTTCAGCCTTACTAGGCTTTGCTCTATCTTGATTGAGCCAATTACGGAAAGTAGAGCCAAATGTAACAATCTCATGCAGCAATAAGCGAGTCATTCTGAAAAAGCTAATCAAAAAATAAGTGAAGCGCGAAGCAAGGTTGCGGTTGATTCTTTGCTCCATATTCCATAAATAACGTTGGTAAATGGAATAGGCACGGTTGCTTATTTTTCTTTCTTCGTAAGCCTGTTCCAAACCGTCACTTTCGATACTCAGCATCAGCAATTGTAAATCTGTCAAATCTTTTTGAACAGATCTTCCTTCTTGCTCCAAGATAAGATTTTCGATTCGTCCATGATAATTATCAATAGCCGCATAAAGCGGAGCTTTGACTTTGGTATGTTTCAAATCTTCTTCTAATTCTTGGACAACGTCATTTAAAATAGCAATATGCATGAGGTAGTCTGATAATTCTTCCTTATTTTCTGATAAACGAGGCAACACTACCAGTCCTGTCAAAAAACTAAGCAATGTAACTCCAGCCACCAAGAAAAGCAAAAGAGGATATTCCTGCTCTAAAGCTGTTGGAATCAAGAGAATAGTTGCAATGGATACTGTTCCTTTTACGCCTGAAAAAGTTAACAGAGCAATGTCTCTCCAATATTTCGACATTCTCTTTTTCAAACGCAGACTTCTCCAGAAATAAAAGCCATAAATCATGACAAAACGAATGGCAAATAGCACAATCGTCAGCAAAAGAATCGTTAGAAGGAGTCGGAGATTATCATAAACAGGACTTTTCAAAATGGGTTCAGCTATCGTTTCTAACTCAATTCCTAAAATGACAAAGACCGATCCATTCAGCATAAATGTGACAGTTTGCCAAATCGTATCTGTCACGGTATCAACTTGAGCTTCTAATAAAGTAATCCTTTTAAAACGACTAGCCTTAAAAATCCCTGCCACGACAACTGCAATAATTCCTGATACATGGAGTTCTTCGGCCAAAAAGAATGTCAACAACGGTAAACTTAATTCTAACAACAGTTCTCCTGCTGTGTTTGAGGCTCGCACCGTATACAGTAGCTTTTGCAACTGACGATTTAAAAAAGCAGTCAAACCACCCACGATAAAACCGCCAATGATTGAAAGGATAAGTGAGATGCTGGCTTCTTGAGCTGAAAATTTCCCTGTTGTCCAAGCCGTCAGGGCAAATTGAAAGGCAACTAAACCACTCGCATCATTTAGCAAGCCCTCCCCTTTCAAAATATTTTCTACACGTTTTGGAAAGGTAAAGCGCTCAGATAAGGACGCAAAAGCCACCAAATCAGTCGGACCCAAGGCGGCTCCAACCGCGATACAAGCTGCAAGAGGAAGGTACACCCATAGCCAATGCGATAAAAAACCAAGACTCAAAGTTGATAGAAAAATAACTGGAAAAATCAGATAAACAACAATCTTCCAGTGCTTAAGAATACTGGTGATATCGCTTTCTTCTGCTTCTCGAAACAGTAGCGGTCCAATGATTAAAGCTAGAAACAGCTCCGTCTCTAAATGAAACGTTCCAACTGGAATGAAAAATCCCAAGCCAATCCCTAATAGAATTTGTATGAGTGGCGTTGGCAAGCTTGGAAATAGCTTGTTGGTGGCATTTGAAACAATCAGAACAGATAAAAAGATAATAATATAAAGGAGTAAGTCCACATTTTCCTCCTTTATTTTTGTTTACAGCATTTTTCAAAAAGCATCTTCTGCTCGGAGATTTTTTGCTCTATTTTCGATAAATCACGATGCTCAATCATTTTTTGACAGCGCTCCATTTCAAGATTGACTAATTTTTTCTTAATCCGAAGCATTTTTTTGCTCATCTGCGCATCATTTACTTGCTTTGCTAAGATTTCTCCATTGGTTGAATCTAGATATTGACTGCGCAAGCAGTTCAATTTTTCATGTAGATATTGCTTATCCATTTTTCTCTCCACTTAGGTCATTTTCAATTTCTCAATCATCACTAAAAAGGGGGGCTGGTTGATTTGGTTGATTGTTTTATAAAGGGCGACAGTAAATTCCTGCTGCGGCAATTGACTGACAAAATCTAAAACTGCATCTCGCTCCACATCGCCACCTGTATGTCCATAATAAATCATGATTGCAATCCGACCGCCAGTTACTAAGCGCTGACATAATTTTTCCAAAGCCTGAATAGTTGTATGTGGCTGCGTAATCACTGTTTTATCTGCCGACGGAAGATAGCCTAGATTAAAAATAGCTGCTTTAATACTTACAACATATTGATCCACATTTTCGTGACCTGTTAGAAGCAATTCAACATTGTCCAATTTAGCTTCTGCCAAGCGCTTGGTAGTTTGCTCAACGGCTTGCTCTTGAATATCAAAAGCATACACTTTTTTAGCCAATCGTGCCAAGAAAAGCGTGTCGTGCCCATTGCCCATAGTGGCATCAACAACGATGTCTTCATCAGTCACTACTTCCTCTAAAAAGGCATGTGCCATTTGCAATGGTCTTAACATATAAATCGCTGCTCCTTTGCCCTACAACCTTGCACGCTACCACGACGGTTCATTTCTTGCTCAATCGCATTTAGCACTTCCCATTTATTGAGACTCCACATAGGACCAATTAACATGTCCCGTGGTGCATCACCTGTAATCCGATGAATGACGATATGCTTAGGGATTATTTCTAATTGATCACAGACAATAGAAACATACTCATCTTGGCTAAGTAGCTGCAAGCGTCCTTCATGATAATCTCGTTGCATCCGTGTGTTGGTCATTAAATGCAAAAGATGTAATTTAATCCCTTGAATATCATTGTCTGTCACACAGCGGCGAACATTTTCTATCATCATCTCATGGCTTTCACCAGGCAAACCATTGATTAAGTGGGAAACTATCTCGATTTTTGGAAATTTCCGCAAGCGTTGAACCGTTTTAACATATAATTCATAGGAATGTGCGCGGTTAATCAATTGCGAAGTAGCTTCATAAGTCGTCTGCAAGCCTAGTTCCACCGTCACATGCATGCGTTCAGACAATTCTGCTAAATAGTCAATCGTTTCATCAGGTAGACAGTCTGGCCTAGTTCCGATATTGATACCGACAACTCCTGGCTCATTGATGGCCTGTTCATAGCGTTCGCGAATGACTTCCACCTTATCGTGGGTATTAGTGAAATTTTGAAAATAAACTAGATATTTTTTGACTTCAGGCCACTTTCGATGCATGAAGGCAATTTCTTTATAAAATTGCTCACGGATAGGAGCCTCTGGCGCTACAATAGCATCACCAGATCCTGACACTGTACAAAAAGTACAGCCACCATGAGCTACCGTTCCGTCTCGATTAGGGCAATCAAAGCCCGCATCAATCGGAACTTTAAAGGTCTTCTCTCCAAATAGTTTTCGATAATAAGCATTCAAAGAATTATAAGGTTTCATAACTTTCATTGTACCACAAAATAAAACAGAACTCGCGCTCGGAGTTCCATTTACACTTTACTAATATCCGTTGGCCTCCATTGGTGTTTTTTTAAATCCACACAGCCATTCGTTTTAAAAGTCACTCCTTCGGCCCAAAGGAGATGTCTCTGCTCCTCCCACGCTGGCGCTAAGCGTCCTGCGGAATTAACCACACGATGGCAAGGATACTTCCCATAAAGTCCAGCCTGAGACAGGACGCGACCTACCAAACGAGCAT
Organism: Streptococcus sp. HF-2466; assembly: GCF_015594645.1. Classification (NCBI taxonomy): domain Bacteria; kingdom Bacillati; phylum Bacillota; class Bacilli; order Lactobacillales; family Streptococcaceae; genus Streptococcus; species Streptococcus sp. HF-2466. Next base: position 59,951 of record NZ_JADNQU010000006.1, on the reverse strand, counting down.
TTCTTTCTCGCCCAATTAACTGCGCAATTTGCCCATATGTCGCTACGCTCCCTAAGGGAATACAGGACACAACTGATAAAATTTGATGTACTAACTTGTCATTTAACACTTTTTGCATCATCTTTTTCCTTGTAGCAATGCTATTTTTGTTTTCCTTTGAAACGCCATTGAAAACGCAACTTATCATAATAAGGAAATTCAACATGCAAAATTCCTAGACCTAAGAGAAAGCTTCCCAACACATCTGTCGGATAATGTACTCCCAGATACACACGTGACGTCATAATGATAAAAATCATCACAATCATCAAACTTTGCAAGATACGCTTCGTCTGCACTGATTTTATTCGTTGACTAACGATAATCAACAGCGTACCAAAGATTAGTGTAGAAGCCAAGGCATGTCCACTCGGAAAAGAAAATCCACCTTCTTCTACTAAATGTTGAATAGCAGGACGCGAATGTTGATAGATATTTTTCAAAAAAGCAACTAAAAGCCCCGTCAAGGCAAGATTCCCAATTAAAAGAATAGCCTCACTCCACCATTTCTTATAAAGGAAAAAACCAGCCAAAACTGCGACCCAGGTCATAATAACGGGCGTATTAATCAGACTCGTTACGCTAGAAAAGAAAAATGTCAAAGTATGTGGCAAATCTCCACGCAAAATTGTCTGAATTGGCCAATCAAAGCCTTTTAAATAATTAGGATGAAACTTGACAACATATCCTAAAATCACAAAAAGTAAAAGGGCAAAAGAGCCCTTGGTTAAAAACGTTTGTTTATTTTTCATACTTGATTAAAATTGGTTTCAAAAGCAGATAAATCAGCCAGAAGGCAACTGCAAAAACCACACCTTCTAATAGATTAAATGGAATGACCATTGCAAATAGATAGTTTGCCACGCCCAGAATCTTTGAAATATCAAAATTAGCAAATGTTGCATAGAGTGGAATAGCATAGGCATAGTTGAGAATCAGCATTGCCAAGGTCAATCCGAGCGTCCCCACCACAGAAGCGATTAGAAAACGAACGGTTGTCTGCTCTTTTTTCCAAATCAAAGCAAAAGCAATTACGAAAACAGCAACCGCAATGATATTCATCGGCAAGCCAATATAAGTATTGACGCCTTGATTGTTCAGCAGCAGTTTGAGCACCGAACGAACCAATAAAATGCTCAAAGCACCACCTAAATCCAGCACCACTAATCCCAGTAAGATTGGTAAAATACTGAAATCTAGCTTTAAAAAGCTAGCCCCCGGTAAAATCGGGAAATCAAAGAACATCAGCAAAAATGAAATTGCTGAAAGAATGGCAACAACAGCCATTTTGCGTGTATGTGTCATAACAGGTTCCTCCAATTTATAAAAATTAGAGAAGCTGGAAGGCTTGCTGAAGAACGATTTCTCTAAATCAACGGAACCTTTGAAATAGTATAAGAAAATCTCCTTAAATAAAATTTAAAAGCTGTACTTTTAGACCTTCTTCATTGCCTTTCGTCTTCTCCCATCCAGACTGTACTGTCGGTTGTGGAATTGCACCACATCAGCTTACGCTCGCGGACTTAAAACAGCTATCCAGTTGGCAAAGATTTTGTTTTTAAATGAAGTGGCGTTTCAAAGGTACACAAAGAAACTACAACGCTATATAAAAACAAAAGATTGTCAACGGCTGCAAATTACCGCCGGTCGGGAATTTCACCCTGCCCTGAAGACCCTTTAATCATAACAAAAAAAGCCTGCTAGAGCAAGCATTTTATCCGATGTCGTCCATTCTTTTAAGAAATCCTATTTTAATTTGTCATGTGCATAGTGATGTACTAGCTCCAAACCTGCAAAATTTTGTTGCCGCAGGGCTTCATACACCAGCATACAGACTGTATTTGACAAATTCAGACTTCTGACATGTTCATCATTCATAGGAATCCGCAGGGCTTTTTCAGAATGATCACGCATAAAATCTTCTGGCAAGCCCTTATCCTCACGCCCAAACATGAAATAGTGATTTCCAGCAGTTGCAAAATTTTCTTCCGCATAAACCTTCTCCGCAAACTTAGAAATCAAATACAATTGTCCGTCCATTTTACTCATGAATTCTTCTAAATTGTCATAATAAGTAATGTCCAGCTTATCCCAATAATCCAAGCCAGCTCGTTTCATCTTACGGTCATCAATCGGAAATCCCATTGGTAAAATGATATGAAGAGGCGAATTAGTCGCCGCACAAGTCCGTGCGATATTTCCTGTATTTTGAGGAATTTGTGGTTCAAAAAGAACAATGTGATTTTGAAATGTTGTCATATGTTATAGCCTTCTCATCTATCTTAGTGAGCTGTGATTGCTATCAAGCAAAAAAATAGCCACACTGCCCGGAGTCAAGCTCAGCAGACAGCGTGGTTTAAGGCTCATTAACTTACATCACAACAGGTTTGAGGTAAATCAATGAGGGTACTTTCTTAGTATATCACTTTCTTAGCACATGTCAACAAAAAAAGCTTTATTTTTTCATATTTTCTAGATTTTTATGATGAATTTTCAAGTTTTATCTTTTTATTTTCAATTACTGTACTCTTTTGAATAAAATATCTCTTTTTCTTTCTTCAAAACGATGAAATTTTTGTAAAAAAAGGGTATGATAGAGGGATATACTTGGGAGGTATAACATGAAAATTATTGTCGTTGGTGGCGGTAAAGTAGGCTCTGCACTTTGTCGTTCACTTGTGGCTGAAAAACACGATGTGATTCTCATTGAGCAAAACGAAGCCGTACTGAATCGCATCACCAAGCGTTATGATATTATGGGCATTGTTGGTAACGGTGCCAATTTTAAAATTTTAGAGCAAGCTGATGTAGCGCATTGCGATATTTTTATTGCCATGACAGAGCATGACGAAGTCAATATGGTATCAGCTGTGTTGGCTAAAAGAATGGGAGCAAAAGAAACGATTGTTCGCGTTCGCAACCCAGAGTATTCAAATTCTTATTTTAAAGAAAAAAATATTCTTGGTTTTTCGCTCATTGTTAATCCTGAACTACTAGCAGCCCGGTACATTGCAAATATCATCGAATTTCCTAACGCGCTTTCTGTGGAGCATTTTTCAAATGGACGTGTCAGTTTAATGGCCTTCAAAGTCAAACAAAATAGCAACCTCTGCCAGATGACTTTATCTCAATTCCGAAAAAAATTTGGAAATGTTCTGATTTGTGCCATCGAACGCGATAACCAATTGTTCATTCCAGACGGTGAAATCACCATTTTGCAGAATGATACTATCTATGTCACTGGAAACCGAGTTGAGGTTATTCTTTTCCATAATTTCGTTCGACCAAAAGTCATAAAAAGTCTGATGCTCATTGGAGCTGGGAAAATTGCTTATTACCTACTCAATATCCTAAAAAATAGCAAAATAAAACTGAAGGTGATTGAAATCAATCCGAGACATGCTGAATGGTTTAGTCAAGAATTTCCACATTTACATATTGTTCAAGGAGACGGTACCGCAAAAGACATTTTACTAGAAGAAAGTGCTCAGCACTATGACGCTGTTGCCACTTTGACTGGTGTCGATGAGGAAAATATCATTTCATCTATGTTCCTTGAAAGCATGGGTATTCAAAAAAATATCACGAAAGTCAATCGGACTAGCTTGCTTGAAATCATTGACAGTCAGGAATTTTCAAGCATTGTAACACCAAAGAGAATCGCTGTTGATACGATTATGCACTTTGTCCGCGGACGTGTGAATGCCCAATATTCTGATTTACAAGCCATGCACCACCTTGCCAATGGACAAATCGAAACCCTGCAATTTCAAATAAAGGAAGAAAATAAAATGACTGGAAGACCACTTTCCAGCCTCAAACTGAAAAAAGGTGTCTTGATTGCTGCCATTATCCGAAATGGAAAACCTATTTTCCCAACGGGGGAAGACCACATTCAAATAGGCGACCAAATCATCGTCACGACACTAATCCAAAATATCACGCAAATATATGATTTGTTAGAGAGGTAAGCCATGAATAGAAGTATGATTCGTTTCCTCCTCTCAAAATTGTTAATCATTGAAGCAGGACTGCTACTGATTCCCCTCATTGTAGCATTTATCTATCATGAACCCAATCAAAACCTGCTCTCAATTAGCGCTACAATTGGCATTCTCTTGGCAGTCGGACTTTTAGGCAGTTCTTTTAAGCCCAAAAATCATCATATTTATGCCAAAGAAGGGGTTTTAATTGTCGCCTTATGCTGGATACTTTGGTCCTTCTTTGGGGCGCTTCCTTTTGTTTTTTCAGGACAAATTCCTCATCTCATCGACGCTTTCTTTGAGATCAGTTCAGGCTTTACAACAACTGGAGCTTCTATCTTACCAGACGTCTCTGTTTTGTCACATTCCTTACTCTTTTGGCGTAGTTTTACCCACTTAATCGGAGGTATGGGAGTACTTGTCTTTGCTCTTGCTATTATGGAAAATAATAAAAATGGTCATTTGGAAGTAATGCGAGCAGAAGTCCCTGGTCCTGTTTTTGGTAAAGTTGTCTCTAAATTAAAGGATACTGCACAAATTCTCTATTTGCTGTATTTAGCACTTTTTGCTATTTTTGTAGTGATTTATTATCTGGCAGGCATGCCTCTATTTGATAGCTTTATCATTGCCATGGGAACAGCGGGAACAGGAGGCTTTAGTGTCTACAATGACGGAATTGCTCACTATAACAGCTCTCTCATTACGTATCTAGTCAGTTTTGGAGTACTTATCTTTGGAGTGAATTTCAATCTCTATTACTTTTTACTATTGAGGAAATTTAAAGCATCCTTTGGCGATGAAGAATTGCGAACTTATCTCATTATTGTAGCATCTGCAACGATTTTCATCTGCCTTAATGTCTTTCATATCTATCAAGACCTCTCTCAAACTTTGGAGATTTCATTTTTTCAAGTCTCTAATATTATTACTACAACCGGCTTTGGTTTTGGAGACACCACGGCTTGGCCACTCTTTTCTCAGTTCATCCTCCTCATTCTTATGTGTATAGGGGGTTCTGCTGGTTCAACCGCCGGCGGTTTAAAGGTAGTTCGTTGCTTAATGCTGGTTCGCATTGCTAAAAATCAAGTATTGTCCACCCTCTCACCAAAACGGGTATTGACTCTGCACGTCAATCATAGTGTCATTGACAAAGACACTCAGCATAAAATCTTAAAATACCTTGTACTTTATACGATGATTATCATCTTTCTCATTTTCATCGTTAGTTTAGATAATAATAACTTGATGACAGTCGTCAGTGCCGTTCTTAGCTGTTTCAACAACATTGGACCAATGTTAGGAACAACTGATAGCTTTGCCATCTTTGGTCCTATTTCCAAACTCCTACTCTCTCTTGCCATGATCGCAGGGCGTTTAGAGATTTACCCAATGATCCTGCTCTTTATGCCACAGACATGGTCCAAACGATAGCATATTGCCTAAACGCTGGTCATAAAACTAATATCTCAGACTGTAGACAAATCACCATTTTGGTAGGTTTGTCTTTTGTTTTCTAGAGGAAATGCTCCTTTGGATTGTTTTTTTATTTTCTTTTATCAACTAAGTCATAAATAAAATCCGTAAGAAACCTGAATTTCCTATGGCTTCGTTTGTCTATTCTTTTGTAAATACAAGATTTTGTAAGTCAACAGTCTCATAATATTAAAATTCAAGAGTAAATATTTTGACAGGGTTAAATTCTGGGTGATAAAATAGTTCAAAATAAAAACGTTTTCAAATAAGAAATAATTTTATTCTGTAGCTTCACCAGCTCTTTTTATTAACCTACAAATGATTAAGGAGTACAGAACAATGCCTTTAGAAATAATTACTAAAGAAGCATTTAAGCAACATTATCAAAAAGCGAAACGAAAATCCTTTATCCAATCCGTAGAAATGTCTATTCTATTGAAAAAAAGAGGATATAATGTTGAGTTCATTGGCTTCTTTGATAACAATCAATTACAAGTATCAGCATTATTATTTAGTACAAAAATGGCAGGTGGTCCATACCTAGAAATCAACTCTGGACCTGTTGTCACTAATTATGAGTTCTTGCCTAAATTTTATGAAGAGTTAAAAATCTATGCAAAGCAATTAAATGCTATGGAGCTGGTTGTGAAACCCTATGATATTTATCAAGTCTTCAGTAGTAAAGGTGAGCCCATTAGTACTGAAAAGAAGGAACTTGTATCTATGCTCACCAACCTGAATTACCAATTTGATGGCTTGCAAAAGGACTATCCTGGAGGTGAAGGTGATTGGCATTTTGTAAAAGACCTAGATGACTTAACAGAAGAAACATTACTAAAGTCTTTTACTAAACAAGGAAAATCATTAGTCAAAAAGGCTAAAACATTTGGTATAGAACTGCATAAACTTAAACGTAATGAGCCTTATAAATTTAAGCAGATTACTTCATCAACTTCTGAACGTCGCAACTATAATGATAAGACTTTAGATTATTATGAAAAATTTTATGATAGCTTTGGAAGCAATGCAGAATTTATTATAGCGAGCATAAATTTCAAAAATTATCTGGATCATTTACAAAATAATCAGGATGAATTATCTAAAAAGATTAAATTACTACAAAATTATCTTGAAGAAAACAACCATTCCTCTGAAAAAAAACTGAATCAATTTCGAGAACTATCTAGTCAATTTGAAACGTTTGAAATACGAAAAAACGAAGTATACCAACTATTAAAAAGTATGGAGACAAAAGTACAATATTAGCTGGCAGTCTTTTTGTATACACTCCCCAAGAGACGGTCTATCTCTTTTCTGGATCCTATCCTGAATTTAACAAATTCTACGCACCCGCTCTTTTGCAAGATTATGTAATGCGAGAATCAATCAAGCGAGGTATTCCCTATTACAACCTTTTGGGTATTACTGGTCATTTTGATGGTTCTGACAGTGTATTTCGTTTTAAACAAAATTTCAATGGTTATGTCCTGAGAAAAATGGGAACTTTTAGATATTATCCTTCCCCGTTTAAACATATAACTATTCAAATAATTAAAAAAATTTTAAATAGATAAATCCTAAAATACCTTCCATGGTTTTGCTACACTTGCTTAAAAAACCATGCAAACCAATATAAAATCTTCATTAGGTGTGTAATCCTAGTGAGATCTTTGTGATTAGTAATTTATTGTGTTCATCTCAAAAAGCAACAATAATTCTTACTCATTCTCCGCTGAGATTGGTTTACTATCTACTTCTTATCAGATAAGCTATGATGATTCTATTTAAACACAAAAAAGAATGTTAGAGACAAACTAACATTCCATAATTTTTCACTCTGATTATATTATAGAGAAAGCATTTTTGCACTATTTTAAAGTTTACCGTATAGGAACTAAATGAAACAACAATTTAGTGCGTAGTCTCATCTTCGAAACATACTACATGTTATCTTTCACTGCGACTGCTACCATTCTAGCTTTGGCATGCACCTGACCCGCTACTGTCATCTCTATTGTCACAATGGATTTTCTTTGGCCTAGTTCTTCAAGTCGAGAGATGACCGTAATTTCCTCATCAATGGGCATTGGACTTTTATAATCTATTTCCAAGCGAGCTGTGATAAATCGTCCAATAACCGTTTCTTCTGTCAAATCTAAGCCCTTATTTTGATGAGCAAACCAGGCTGCTGAAGCGGTACCATGACAGTCAAAAATCATGGCAATCATACCGCCAAATAGATTAGCTGGAACACCACCGGTATACTGTTGAGCTGGTGTTATCTTGCTAATGCAGCTAGTTCCGTTTAGACTAGGATAAGTTTTTAAATGCAAGCCTGACTCATTCTTAGGACCGCATCCCCAACAATGCTGGAATCGCTCACCATAAGTATCTTGAATGGCAATATTTCTTGTTTCCAAAATCATTTGCTCTCCTTTTTAAGATTAAATTTACAAGCGCTTTCATGATTATTATATCAGTCTTTAAATGAAGAGTAAATACGAAGTAGATTCAAGATATTTTAATCGTTCGTCTAAGCTGACTTTATAGAAAAGATAGTTAGATTTCACACAGCGAATACCTTTAAAACTTTTCAATTTTCATTGAGTATGAGATGAACCGGCAACAAAAGGCCAGCAAGAAATATAAAAAACGAACAATTTTGATTTTCTGTTAGTTAGAATGTCAAAATTGTTCGTTTTTTATATTTGTACTATTAAGTTATAGTATTTTATAAAGAATCTCTGGTTGACCTCTTTATAGAGGATGCGTCTCAACCTCTTTCTTTGTCTTCTGCATAATTGCGCTTCAAGCTAAAAACATCTGGTACAGGATCATCTCCTCCTTCTACCCAAGGATGACAACGCAAAATACGTGCAATTCCCATTAAGACACCTTTAGCACCGTGCTTTTCAATCGCTTGAATCATGTAATTTGAGCAAGTCGGCTGATAGCGACAAGAAGGTGGAAAGGCTGGCGAGATAAACTTTTGATAAAAACGCACTGGTTCGATAAAGATTTTTTTCATCATTTTTTCTTCGTCACAGCTAGGTTATGTAACTGGCTGACCTCTTTTTTATTGAGACGGCGAGCTTCACCCGGACGAAGACCAGTTAAATTCAAATGACCAAATTGCGTACGAGAAAGTTTATCTACTTGCAAACCAACAGCTTCAAACATCTTTTTCACTTGGTGATTTCGTCCTTCATGAATGGTCAACTGAACAACCGAACGATTCTTAACCGGGTCTACTTTCAGAATTTCGTAAACCGCTGGTTTGGTTTTTTTGCCATCAACTTCCACACCTTTGGTCAAGGGACGGAGAACTTCTTTATCAGCCACCCCCTTGACACGAGCTACATAGACCTTATCAATTTCATTTCGCGGATGAATCATCTCATCTGTAAAATCGCCATCATTTGTCAAAATCAAAGCACCTGACGTATCCCAATCAAGTCGACCAACTGGATAGATTCTCTCTGTGACATTTGGCAACAAATCAACCACCGTTGGGCGACCTTTGTCATCTGTCACACTGGAAATGACACCGCGTGGCTTATTTAAGAGATAGTACACTTTTTCTTCATTGTAAATCGGCTGACCACTGACCTCAACACGATCACCTGACTTAATCGTCGTCGCCAACTCACGAACAACTTGTCCATTCACAGTGACAAGCCCTTGTTTTATCAACTCTTCTGCCTTTCTACGGCTCGCAATCCCAGCATGGGCAATATATTTATTGATTCTCATCCTCTATCCTTTCAGTAAATAGCTGACTTTCTTCTGCCATTAACTCTGTCTCTTCTACTATTGGCAATTCTTCTAAGCTATTGATTCCCATATAATCCAAAAAATAATCCGTTGTCACATAAAGATTTGGGCGCCCTAGCACTTCTTTTTTTCCATTTTCACGAATCAAGTCAAATATCTGCAACTTTGAAATCGCACCACTAGAATTGACCCCACGAATCTCATCCACTTCCATTCTCGTAATGGGCTGCTTATAAGCAATAATGGACAAAGTTTCCAAGGCAGCTCTTGATAAACTTTGATTGATAGGGGCTTTTGAATATTCCCGCAACAATTCAGCAAAATCTTGCTTGGTAACAATTTTATAAGTATTCGACGTCTCTAACAAGGCAAGACTTGAATCTTCATCTTTTTGATACTTTTCTGCCAATTTCTCCAAACTCTGTGTCACTCCCGTAGGAGGCATAGAGAGGAGCTCTGCCAGTTGACGGACACGCAAGCCGTCCTCGCCCGCCACAAAGAGCAGGGCTTCAATCTCTGCTAACTTACTCATTTCTTTTTCCTATTAGATAAATATTCCCAAAATTTTCTTCCTGCATTACTTGGATTTCTTGGACTTTTACTAGTTCCAATGTCGCTAAAAATAAGGTAATCACTTCGTTCATATCTTTTGTTTCTGAAAAAATGGCTTGCAGAGCTATTTTTTCCTGAGAATGACAGCGATCACGTATCACATCCATCATGTCTTCGATTTTATATTCATCTTTGACAATCGTTGTATGACTTTGAGCAAATTCTTCTCTTTTTTGCGTCATCAATTTAGAAAAAGCCAAAAATAAATCAATCGTTGTCTTATCATGGAGCAATGTTGCATCTTCATACACCAATTCAATTTTAGGTTTGGAATAATAAAGAGCTCGTTCTTCATGTTGCTCCGCCATTTTCTCACCTAACAATTTGAATTTCCGATATTCCTCAATTTGAGAAAGCAAATCTTGCTCCAAATCTTCTTCAGTTTCTAAGCTATCAGCTACTTTGGGTAAGAGTTTTCGGCTTTTAATCAACATGAGCTGACTTGCCATTACCATGTATTCACCCGTCACTTCTAACTTCATAGCTTGAAGCGTCGCTACGTAAGCCAGATATTGCTCAATAACCTCTGTAATCGGCACATCATAGATATCCATTTGGTATCTTGACACCAAATGAAGCAATAAGTCCAATGGGCCTTCAAAATCTTTAATTTTTATGTCCATTATCTGTATTTTTCCAACGTCATCATTGTTTTCAAGCCTAAATTGCGCGCAATTTCATATATTTCTACGCCTTTTTCTCGCTGGCGTAAAATATATTGCTCCCGCAAACCCTGAGCTGATAAAGTAGCTTGATTTTTTTCAATCAAAAAAGCCTCTAATTGACGAAAGCCCCATTGCCGCGAATAGCTTTTTCCATTCTTTTCTAACAAGTAAGTTCCTTCCAGAGTTGTTTCCAATTCTCCAATCAATTGGTCTGGAATGGGCACAATGCGCTTTTGACCTGCTTTCTCAATGCGAATAATCTGAAAATCCAGATTGACATCTGCTACTTTCAACTGCAAAATTTCGCTTGGTAAAAGCCCCATTTCTAAAATGAGAAGCGCAATCAAGCGACCGTTGTATTGATTTGTATCTGCATAAAAATCAGACAAATCCAAAATTTCCGCATCGTGTTCTTTCGGGATTCCCACTTTTGGCAACTCCAAACGATAAAAGTCTGAAATCAATCGTTGCTTATATAAATAATGCAAAAATTGATTGACAGCAGATAATTTTCGTTTCTGAACAGAAGGTTTAAAGTCAGCGATAGAAGCTTGGTAAATCCGCAGATTGGTCTCTGTAATTTTTGCATGGGTCACATCTACGAATTGCTCCAAATCATAAAAATAAGCTGTTTTTGAATTGTCAGATAAATTTTTTCCTTCTAAAAAGGTTGTTATTTCTTCTTTCATTTTGGATGAATCTCATATTCATTCGCAAAACTATGCAAAAGAGCATTAACTGCTTTTAGGATAGACTTGCGTGTAATAATTCCTTGAAATGTATTGTCCTGATCAACGACTGGCAAGAAGGACTCATCTACTAACTTATGCAGCACTTCTGTCAATGTAAAATCTGGACCGACTGTCAGGTCATCTTTTTTCGCCATGTGAACAATATCCGTTGTCATAAATTCCTCATCAGGAATTTCGTGCTGCATCTGATAAGACAAGATATCTGTTAGCGAAATGGTGCCAACAAACTTTTTCTGATCTGTCACCACGGGTACTCGTGAGTAGGTCATCTGACTTAACAACAAAATAGCATGATCAGCATTGTGAGTATCAATTAAAACAGCCAAGTTTTCTGCCGGTGTTAAAAAAGTATCTTCTTGCTGTAAGAGAAAATCTTCAAATTCTTTGGCAATCATCGAGTAAACTCCTTTGATAGGCGAGAATACAGTTCGTGTTGACGCGTATAATAGTCCACTTGAAATGCATCATCACTAATCTCTACCTTAGCATAAAGTCGCTCATTGATAACACCGCGCGGTTGGCTGATAGAGCCTGGATTTAAAAAGAGCGTTTTTCCTTCCATCCACGCATCTGGAATATGTAAATGCCCATACAAACAAATATCTGCATTTACCTCTTGTGCCCAGAGGTCCAATTTTTGAAAACCAAAATTGATCTGTTGAAGATGTCCGTGAGTTTGCGCAATAATGGTGCCGTTTAAGTCTGTCACTAAGCGATCTGGATAACCATCATAGAAATCCATGTTCCCAGCTACAACGTAAATTCCTTGCCACACTTCGTCATCACTTGGCAGCTCAGAATCACCATTATGAAAAATAGCATCTACTTTTCCGAGATAATAGGTCTTTATCTCTTCTACAATAGCACGATCTCCATGAGAATCACTCATTACGATGATGGTTTGTTTTGCCATGTTGGAAATACCTCCACTAATTTTTGAACTGCTTGAGCTCGATGTGATTGAGCGTTTTTTTCTTCCATTGTTAATTCTGCAGATGTTTTGCCTGTTTCACCTACTAAAAATAAAGGATCATAGCCAAATCCATTTTCACCTTTTGGCTCAAAATTGATATAGCCTGGCCAATCAGCCTCCACGACTAGACTTTCTTTGTCAGGACTTGCCACTACAAGAGTTGTATGAAATTGTGCTGAGCGGTCTTTCAATTCAAAAACCATTGCCAATTCATGCAGCAATTTTGCATTGTTTTCTAAGTCTGTTGCATCATTTCCAGCAAAGCGAGCAGACCAAACTCCAGGAAGACCACCTAGTGCATCCACTTTTAAGCCTGAGTCATCCGCCAATACCATTTTGCCAGTCAGCTTAGAAATGGTCTCTGCTTTCAAACGAGCATTTTCTTCAAAAGTCATCCCAGTTTCTGCTACCTCTGGCAAATCAGGGTAGTCATTCAGGTTTTCAATTTTGTAGCCTAATTTTTCAAATATTTTACGAAATTCAGCAGTTTTTCCTTCATTGCGAGTAGCGACTAAAATCGTATCTCCTACTGTCAAACCTGACAAGTTTTTCTGAGAAAAGAAATCATTCAGCTGAATCCCATTTTTAGGCAAATGCACTAAAACTAACTGTCCTTTTTCCGTAATCAGAATAGCACCTTTATGAAATTGCGCCTGAAACTGTGAATCTTGATTTTCATTAATCATTTGCAGGACAAATTGAACAAAAGACATTATGGAGTTATATTGAATCACTGCAACAGAAAAAGACTGCTCTTCAACTACTAATTGACGGAGCTCTTCTACCATGCGACTCAGTTCTTCTGAAACGACGTCTTTAAAATAGAATCCACCGCCATAGGGAGACCATTCTCCAACATACCAATCTTGGGTATCTTTATACTCATAAATTTTGCTACTCATAAGGTCACATGCTCCACATTTATTTCTTTATTTAACCACGTTTCTGCAATTTCAGCAAAACTTTTTGCATTTGCTGTGGTAAAAAAGCGGTGTTGAGGAAGTTCTCCTTCTCTGCTGTGATTGATTTCAAAATAATTGAGCAAAACAGAAATGTCCCGCACGCATTCTGCTCCACTATCAATCAGTTTCACTGTTGGTCCCATTACATTTTGAATGATTGGTTTTAGTAAAGGATAATGCGTACAGCCTAGCACTAAAGTATCTACCTTGCCTTTTAACGGCATCAAGCTCTCATAGACCACTTTTTTCGTAATGCTAGACGACAGCTCGTTAGACTCTACCAGTGGGACAAACTTGGGACAAGAAAGACTTGTCACCTCCACTTCCGGTAAGAGACGTTCGATTTTTTGCCGATAAATATCTGATTGAATCGTCATTGGCGTTCCAATAATGCCAATCGTCCCATGTTGAGAGGCTTTAATTGCTGCACTAGCTCCCGGTAAAATCACTCCCAAAACTGGAATATCCAATTTTTCTTTGATTTCTTCCCAAACCACAGCAGTAGCTGTATTGCAGGCAAGAACAATCATTTTGACATTTTTAGTTAAAAGAAATTGCACTAATTGCCATGTATATTCGCGAATCTGATCTGCTGGTCTTGGTCCATAAGGCGCACGTGCAGAATCACCGATATAAATCACTTCCTCATGTGGAAGCTGCCGCATCAGTTCGCGAACAACTGTCAAACCGCCCACGCCTGAGTCTAAAAAACCAATTGGTCGATTATCCATAAGTTCTTCTTTCTAAAGAAGGGACTGGGTGCAAGGCCCAAATCCCCATTCAGTTATCTCTTTAAAAATCAAATTTTATACTGTTTTAACAGCTTATTTTTTCTTTTTAGCATTTTCAAGTGCTGCTTTTTGTTGATTTTTAATTTGACGATACACTTGTTGTACCTTTGCTTCATTTGGTTTTTGTCCATTTGCAGATAGCATTGTACGAACCGCATCAATATTCAAACGTGGATTGTCTGCAAATTCTTTTTCAATTTGTTTGCGAACTAGATACATTCCAGCGAGCATGCCACCAAAGAAAGCCAGAATAATCAACAAAATAGCTAATAGTAAATTCATAAATATGTAATCCTCTTTTCCCTTTTTACATCTTCTTATTATATCAAAAATTGTCTATTTTTCAAAATCAAAGCCATACAAAGTTGCGAAGTAATCCTCTGGTATTTCAGCACGCCGAATCATTCGTACACCGCCGTCTTCTTCCAGTAAAATTTCAGCTGAACGAAGTTTAGCATTGTACTGATAACCCATTGAAAAACCATGTGCTCCTGTATCGTGAATCACTAAGGTATCCCCAATATTGGTAATCGGCAGTTCGCGCTGAATGGCAAATTTATCATTATTTTCACAAAGACTGCCGACCACATCCACTATTTCTGTCGGTCCGTCTGGGTGATCCATATTTGTAATATGATGATAAGCGCCATACATAGCAGGACGCAGCAGGTTCACTGCTGAAGCATCTACACCAATGTAAGTGCGATAAGTCTTCTTTTTATGCAATACTTTCGTCACCAATAACCCATGAGTGGCCAGCATAAAACGTCCCAGTTCCGTAAAAATTTTAACCTTTCCTAAACCTGCAGGTATTAAAATTTCCTCATAAACTCGGCGAACTCCTTGCCCAATCGCTAAAATGTCATTTGCTTTTTCTTCTGGACGATAAGGAACGCCTACTCCGCCTGAAAGATTGATAAAATCCAAGTCCACATTGGTCTCAGCTACGACCTCAACGGCTAATTCAAATAGCTGACGGGCTAATTCAGGATAATAATGATTCGTAACAGTATTAGAAGCTAATAAGGCATGAATCCCAAATTTTTTAACGCCCAAATTTTTTAAATCTTTAAATGCCTGGATGAGTTGTTCTTTGGTCATCCCGAATTTGGCTTCTTCTGGAGAATCCATAATATCTGTTCCCAACTCAAATACACCGCCTGGGTTATAGCGGCAAGAAATGATTTCTGGAATGCTCGCCACTTCCTGTAAAAATGCAACATCTTCATAAGCATCAAGATTGATAGTAGCTCCCAATTCACGCGCAAATTGTATTTCTTCTGCAGGCGTATCATTGGACGAAAACATCATGTCATTTCCTGAAAAGCCTACTTTTTGGCTCATCAAAAGTTCTACATAGCTGGCGCAATCTACTCCACAACCTTCTTCTTTCAAGATTTTTAAAATAGTCGGATTCGGAGTTGCTTTCACTGCAAAATACTCTTTAAATCCTTGATTCCAAGAAAAGGCTTTCTGAAGCGCACGAGCTGTCTCACGAATTCCTTTCTCATCATATAAATGAAATGGAGTTGGAAATTGAGTTGTGATTTCAGCTAACTTTTCGCGACTAAGAAATGGTTCTTTCATAGCAAGTCTCATACTTTCTTTTCATTTGCTTTATTATATCATAAAAGAAGAAGCCATAGCCATAAAAAAAAAGAAGCTGGAATCAGTCCAACTTCTAATTCTTACTTTTAATTATCTCTTCCAAAAATACGAAGAATGCTGAGGAACAGATTGATAAAATCAAGGTAAAGGCTTAAGGCGAGTGAAACTGCCCAACCAGCCGCTACATTTCCGCCTGATTGCTCATAGACATAGCGGATTCTTTGATTATCCCAAGCAATCAATCCAGAAAAGATAATCACACTAATAATGCTAATGATGAAATCTAGTCCAGAACTTCTAAGGAAAATATTCACCAAACTAGCGATGATAACTCCAATCAGACCTGCAATAAAGGCTCTGCCCAGACCAGAAAGATCTTTTTTGGTAAATTTCCCAATCAATGCCATAGCAAAAAACATCGCTGAAGAAGTAACGAAGGCTGCTAAAACCGTTGCTTGTGTGTAAAGAGCCAACACTAAACTAATCGTAAAGCCATTTAAAGCCGAATAAACTAGAAAAGTTGGCAACGCAGCTGGATTGTTTTTGGCAGACATCCCTGAAGCCACCCAGACAAGAACCAACTCAGCAAAAATTGCCAAATAAAAAATCCAACTATTCGCCATTATTACTGAATAAATCACATCTTGAAATATTGTTAACATCAAAGCCGAGACAAGGGCAGAAATGCCAATCCCCATACCGACTAATGAATAAACTTTAGCGTAAAAACTATTGATACCACTATTTTCTTGAATAACTGTATTGTTCATAAGCTCTCTCCTTTATTATGATATGTTACGATTTTAACATTTTTCGATGAAAAAGTCTTCTTTTAGCCATTCTTTTCCGAACTGGCGCCATGGCTTCCTTGATCGCCCAGTATTTATCCACCATGGTGACAATATAGCCTTCTTTATACCGTGGTGGTGCCAATGTTGCTCCCCACATGTGTTTGATAATGATGTCTTCTTCCACTTTATTTAAATTGGTTACTTTCCGTGCATTTCGTACTGCTAAGCGAGGGTGTACCCAAGCATGACTTTTATTAAATTTCGTTTCCCGCCAATCATAATAAAACATATCGTGCAGAAGTCCGCCACGTGCGGTACTTTTTGCATCCCAACCTAATTTTTTAGCAATTTTATAACTCGTATAACTAACATGAATCGAATGCTCCAAGCGATTGGAATAAATATGGTGTGTTATGGTTTTTAATTTCTGGACGCGTGGTTGAGCAATCAATTGTCCAACATGCTCCATATACTCTTTGTCTTCTTTATAAAGCATAGAACCACCTCCATGTGCTTCTAATTATAAATATATTTCTAAATTTTAGCTTAAAGCAAAGATGAGAATGCCTGCTGCCACGGCGACATTTAAACTCTCAGCTCGTCCTTTCATCGAAATATGAATGAGGTAATCAGCTGCTTCTGCCATTTCAGAACTAATCCCCTGACCTTCATTTCCCAACACAAGAGCAAAATCCGACAGTGGTGCTAACTCCCGATAATCCATCGAATCTTTTGAAAGTGTCGTTGCCAAGATCGGCAATTGTATTTGTTTGACAAGCTCAAGAAAATCTGCTGTTTTTACTCGATAAATAGGCAAATGAAAGTGACTGCCTTGCATGGAGCGTAGAGTTTTCAGATTGTAAATATCTGCTGAATGCTGCGAAATAAATACCCCGTCATAGCCAGCCGCATCAGCTGTTCGGATAATCGTGCCCACATTCCCCGGATCCTGCACATCTTCTAAAAAGAGATATTTTCCTTTGAGAACTGAAGGAATCGTCGCTTCCTCAAAAGCAAGCTCTGCTACAATGCCCTGCGGTGTTTTGGAATCAGCTAAATCTGCTAAAATTTCTGCCGTCACTACATAAACTTGAGGAAAATCCTGCACTCTATCGGCAAATTCTTCTAAAACAAAAATATGCTGAATGTTAGCTTGTGCATTGACTGCTTCTTCAAATAAATGCCAGCCCTCAATTAAGTATGAGTCTTTCCGATATTTTTTTTGAAGTAATTTTTTAGTATTTTTTACCACATTATTCGCTTTTGAGGTTATAATATTCATAGAACTATTATATCACAAAAAGGAGGTTCACATGCAAAAAGTAAGAATGATTGCACAAGGTCGCGTGCAAGGAGTTGGCTTTCGTTGGGGTGTTTACACACTTGCCACAGAAATCGGCGGTATCACAGGGCGTGTCTGGAATAATGAAGACGGAACCGTAGAGATTTTAGCACAAGCGAAGAATTCTGCCCTCATGGCAAAATTTATCCAAGAAATCCGCAAAGGACCAACGCCATTTTCAAAAGTCAGCTATTTAGATGTCACAATGGCTAATTTTGATTCCTATTCAGATTTTAAAATTGCAAATTAGGTCTCAAGAACTATTGTATATTTAGGAAAAAAACAGTAGAATAGAAAGGTATTATTTTTTAGAAAAAGGAAACAAACACGTGAAAAAATTAAATCGTATTTTATTCTCAGGGTTAGGGCTGTCTATGCTTCTGCTACTCTCAGGATGTGTACAAGTCAAAAATGGTAAGCCTGCTGGATTTGTCTGGGATATTATCGGAAGACCAATGAGCCTTGCCATTCAGTATTTTGCTAATAATATGGGGCTTGGTTTTGGTGTTGCCATCATCATTGTTACTTTGATTGTCCGCTTGATTATCCTTCCGCTTGGACTTTATCAGTCTTGGAAATCAACTTACCAATCAGAAAAGATGAATTACTTGAAACCTATTTTTGAGCCAATCCAAGAACGCATGAAGAATGCGGAAACACAAGAAGAAAAACTGGCTGCTCAGCAAGCACTCATGGCTGCTCAAAAAGAAAATGGTGTCAATATGCTCGGAGGTATCGGATGTCTTCCTCTCCTGATTCAATTACCATTTTTCTCTGCCCTTTATTTCTCTGCTCAATACACTGAAGGAGTAGCTAAGAGTGTCTTCCTAGGAATTCCACTCGGAAAAGCCAGCATTCTTCTCACCATTATCGTCGGAATTTTGTATTTCATTCAATCTGCTTTGACCCTTGTCGGCGTTGATGAGGTTCAAAAAGAGCAAATGAAGAAAATGATGTACATGAGCCCGCTCATGATTGTCATCTTCTCGTTCACAGCTCCAGCAGGTGTTACACTTTACTGGGTAGTCGGTGGTTTCATCATGATTATTCAACAATTGATTATCAATCATTACATCCGTCCTCAGCTCAGAAAACGCGTAGCTGAAGAATATAAAAATAATCCGCCTAAAGCCATTAAAAATTCTGGTCGTAAAAAAGATGTAACACCTCAAGCACAGGCCGTTATTGAAAATAGAAAACAAAATAAAAAGAAAAATCGTAACGCTGGAAAACAACGTTCAAGATAAACAAAAAGCTGGAACGATCGTTCCAGCTTTTTGCTTGCCATTCAATCAGAAAAGCATCTTACTATTATGAAATGGCACCCTACCTATCCAATCCTCCACCTGAATAAATAGAATGCCCTCATTTAAACATAAAATTACCAAAATTCGCGAACAAAATCATTTTCTAAGCGTTCACTATAAAACAATTCTGACAATGATTTGTCATCAAAAATACGTAGCAAATTTTTTAAATCATAAGCCAATTCGAGAGTGTCCAACTCTTCACGTGCCACCCACCTAACTTCACCTTCTTCTGATGAGCGGAGATGTCCTGAAAATTCATTTGTGCGATAAAGAAAGACCAGATAACGAATGCCTTCTGCCGTGTACCAATGTTTCATACCAACCAGTTTAGGATGATGGATTGTTAGTCCCGTTTCTTCATAAATTTCACGCACAACTGCTTGGTGGAGGCTCTCCTTTTCTTCTATATGTCCACCAGGTAAAGCTGCTCCTGACCAAGAATACATCTTGGGGTCACGAATCTGCATGACAATGCGATTCTGATCGTCTTCAATCAGACACATATTAGTTAAAATTACTTGAGATTTACGAGCCATATTTTTCTCCTCTAAACTTTGTATCGAATAGATAAGAATTTGGGACAGGTTTCATAGTTGCTATCGCAGCCATCAACCTATCCCAATCCTTTATTTTTTAAGCTGTTTTTTCGACTTTTAGGATTTTTACATCATAACTGCCCACAGGTGTTTCAACTGTAGCAGTATCGCCTGTTTTCTTGCCAATTAGAGCTTGTCCAATAGGACTTTCATTAGAAACCTTTCCAGCAAAAGCATCTGCTCCTGCTGCACCCACAATCATATAGACTTCTTCATCCGTTTCACCAACTTCTTGAATCGTAACGGTCTTACCGATAGCAACTTCATCTTGTGCTACTGCATCACTATCTACAATTTCAGCATAGCGAATCTTGGTTTCCAGACTTGAGATTTGTCCTTCAACAAATGCCTGCTCATCTTTGGCTGCTTCATACTCACTATTTTCTGATAAGTCTCCATAAGAGCGAGCAATTTTAATACGTTCTACCACTTCTGGACGGCGAACTAATTTAAGTTCTTCTAATTCTTTTTCAAGTTTTTCCTTTTCTTCAAGGGTCATGGGATAAGTTTTTTCTGCCATTATTTTTTCTTCTTTCTATTTTTAAAATAAAGAGGGAGTGGGACAGAACTCAGCTTGAAAATTTTAGTTCCTAGTCTCACCCCCGCAGGGTTGCTCAACAGTCTCCCAGACTGTTGAGGTGGTGGATAAAGAAAACAAAGTTTTTGTCAAAAGTGTTCTACCGAGCTTGAAAAGCAAACAACTTTGAGATTTGCTTTACAAGTTCTATCCGCCACCTCAAAGCAATGCTTTGAGCAATCAGTAGCTGCGTCGTTGGTTTATTATAACTATATACTTTATACTTTGAAGCTGGAAACTTTCGTCCCAGCTTCTTTTTAATATTCGCTTGCTTTGCAAGGTGCATTCTTCATCTAGTCTAAAATACACTTGTAGCAATCTTTTTAGACTTATACATCATTGCTCAGAAGTAGAACAAAATCAAGTTTTAAAAGTTACGTTTGTCCCGCTTCTTTAATTCGAACTACTTGATTGTGTTAATTTACTATTAACATGCTCTTGAACATTTTTTTCATGTTCTTCATAGGTATTTGCGAAATAAACATTTCCTGTTTCTGTATTGGCTACGAAGTAAAGATAATCCGTTTTGGCTGGATTAACAGTCGCTTCAATAGCAGAAAGACTAGGATTGTCTACAGGACCAGGCATTAAACCGGTATTTTTATAAACATTGTAAGGCGAATCAATATTAGTATCAATCGCAGCGTCTTCTGCTAAGGTTGTCTTTTGACCAAGCTTCCCTTGAGCATACAAAATTGCAATATTACTTTGCAAAGGCATGTTTTGATTTAAACGATTGTAAAAGACACTTGCGATGTTTTTTCGGTCTTGATCTGTTGAACCTTCTTTTTCAACCAAGGACGCAATTGTTAAAACATCGTGCACCGTCAAGTTCTTCGTTGCTAAAACATCATAATATCGCGACATAGTCTTATCCATTGCAGCTAACATTTGATCAATGAGAGTTTCAGCTGTTGTACTATCTGTCACATTGTAAGTGGCAGGGAAAAGATAGCCTTCTAAGCGATACTTAACACCGCTCTCTTTTTTAGCTAAATTGCCTAATAAGTTTGGATATTTTGTAGCTTCCTGAGTGATAAAATTATCATCTTGCACTTTCTTTAAGAACGTATCCGAAGACAATTTATTTTTCTTCAACTTCGCAATCGTTTTTGCAATTTGGTCAATCGTATATCCTTCTGGAATGGTCAATTTTTCCATTGAGGGATCCTGCGGAGTGTCCGTTCCACCTTGCTGTAGCTTTTTAGCAATCGTATCCAAACTCATGCTCTTTTGCAGATTGTAATAACCCGATTGGAAATCTGCATAGTTTTTAAACTTAGCATAATAGCTAAAAATCTGAGCATTTTTGATCAAACCAGCTTTTTCCAAGACCGTTCCAATTGCTTTGGTGCTCGATCCAGTCGGAATCTTAACCGTCACATACTTTGTATTTTTCGCATCAACTGGTTGTAAAGCTGATGTAACATAGCGATAAGCAAAGAAACCAGTTAAACCAATCCCTAAAAGCAGCAAAATTAAGACCGTTTTGACGATTTTTCCGGCGATTTTATTTTGACGCTTCTTCGTGTTAATCGTTTGAGCAGTCCGATTTGAACGAGAAAGTTTCTTTGTATCTTGCTCCGTTCCGTAAACTGCAGGTTGAACTAATTCTTTTGGAACCTTGGTTTCTTCAACAGCCTGATTGGTTGGGTAAGAAACAGGGACTTTCGTCGTATGAGTATTAAACTCTTTTTCTTCTTCCCTAGCTACTGCTTCGGCTTCTATTTGCTCAATGGTTGGAAGGGGACTTTCTAAAGGAGCTGGCTCTGGTTCGCCACTTTCTTCTTTTTGAACTTTTGGTATATCCTTTTCAGAAGCAGTTGCTTTCTCTTCTTCCTGTGCAGAAGGAAGCACAGATTGACCCAAACCTAACTTTTCCTGCAAATCATTAGATTCTTCTACAGGTTTTGGTTGTTCAGTTCCCTTTGCTTTAGCCAAGTCGCGCAGAATCTGTTCTTTAAAACTCAGCCCTTCTTTTTCTTGTGAATCTTCAGCCAAATAGTTGACCTCCTTGTTCAATATCCCTACTATTATATCTTAAAAGGTAAAGAAAAGCAATAAGAGAATGCCTTTCTTTCAAGCATCCTACAGAATAATCAATTCTTTTCTCCACTATTTGGGAGTTTTCCAAAGCATATCATACCAAACTTCACCTGCATAAGTAGATTGGGATACACCCTCGTTGATAAAACCATGTTTTTCATAGTAAGTGACCAAATAATCATGACAGGTTAAGTTGATTCCCAAACGCTGGTCGCGAACAGCAATATCCTTCATTGCATTCAACAAACTTCTACCTAACCCCATATTTTGAGCATTTTTAGCAATAGATAAACTGGTCAACGAAATATAATGGTCTGTCAAATGACTATAATCTTCTACCTCAGAAGTAAAGGAGTGATCTACTAAATGACGTTCTGGACGAACAGGTCCTTCAAGGTAGCCTAAAATCTGACCGTCTCGTTCAGCTACTAAGAAACTGGTTGTTAGTTTTTGGATATGGGCTTCCAAAATCTCTCGACTCAGAGCTTCTTCTGGTCCAAAGTTTTCCCATTCAATAGTCGTAATAGCATCCAAATCTGATAAATTTGCCTGTCTAATCTTCATTTTCCCTCCTTAAAATATGGATTTTCCCAAACGAATTCATATAAAATAGCATGGCTATCTCCCCTTTCAGAAATTCCTTCGTTTATGAAAGCATTCATTTCGTAGTAAGAAATCAACTCATCCGAACAAACCAACTGAATACCTTTTTGATTTTGTGCAACAGCTATTTCTTTGCAAGCAGCTAAAAGCAAAGTTCCCAGTCCCTGCTCTTTAAAATCTGGATGAATGGATAAGCGCTGAATCGTCATAAAATCAGAATCTTGCTGCCACTTTGACGAATTGTCTATCATTTCCTTTGTCAAATGACGTGAAAAAACGGCTGCCCCTACAAGGTAGCCAGCTATTTTCTCATTTAATTCCGCTATTAAAAAGTTCGTTTGACCCTGTTCAATCCATTTTTGGATTGTTTCTGCACCAGCTGCTTCTGTGGAAAAATTCGCCTCCTCAATCGCAACGATTGCCTTCCAATCTTCCAAAGAAGCTTCTCGAAGGGTGACTTGTGGTATTAGATTACTGGACATTGCTTGTCAAATTGGATAGCAAACGTTCAAAAGAATATTCATAAGTCTGAATATCCCCAGCTCCCATGAAAACATAAACAGCATTTGGGTGTTCTAACAATGGCGAAACATTGTCAACAGTAATAATTTCTGCCTTTTTGATAATTTTTTCAGCTAAATCTTCTACTTTGACATCTCCGTGATCCACCTCACGCGCAGAACCATAGATTTGCGCCAAATAAACAGCATCGGCTTGGTTCAAGGCTTCGGCAAATTCGTCCAAAAGTGCAATGGTTCTGGTAAAAGTATGTGGTTGGAAAATCGCAACAATTTCTTTACTTGGATATTTCTGGCGAGCTGCATCCAAAGTCGCAATAATTTCAGTTGGATGATGCGCAAAATCATCAATTATTGTTGTCCCATTAACCACTTTTTCAGTAAAACGACGTTTCACACCACCAAAAGTGACTAAATGCTCCCGAACTAAATTTAAGTCAAATCCAGCTGTGTATAAGAGCCCAATGACTGCTGTTGCATTCATGATATTGTGGCGACCAAAGCTAGGAATCTTAAATTCTCCTAATTCTTGCCCACGGAAAGAAACTTTAAAGCTAGAGCCTGTCGTAGAACGGAGTAAGTCATGAGCGATAAAGTCATTACCTTCCTTAAAGCCATAGTAATAAATAGGAGCGTTAGCTGTGACCCGGCGCAATTCTTTGTCTTCACCGTAAACAAATAACCCTTTGCTAACTTGCTTAGCATAATCATTAAAAGCATTGAAAACATCTTCTAAGCTGGTGAAATAATCTGGGTGGTCGAAGTCAATATTCGTGATAATTGAATATTCAGGATGATAAGGCATAAAATGACGTTCGTATTCATCTGCTTCAAATGCAAAGTATTTCGCATTTGCAGAGCCACGTCCCGTACCGTCACCGATGAGATAACTAGTATCTGTAATATTTGACAAAACGTGTGCTAACATGCCAGTCGTTGATGTCTTTCCATGTGCACCCGCCACCCCCATGCTGACAAAATTACGCATAAAGATTCCAAGAAATTCATGGTAACGCTTATAAGAAATGCCATTTGCATCGGCGTAGGCAATTTCAAGATTATTATCCGGACGGAAAGCATTTCCTGCAATAACTTCTACATCTGCTTGAAGATTTTTTTCGTCAAAAGGCAGGATTTTAATCCCTGCTTGTTCTAAGCCACGTTGTGTAAAATAATATTTCTCCACATCGCTTCCCTGAACGTGATATCCCATTTGATGCAGCATCAATGCTAAGGCACTCATTCCAGAGCCTTTAATCCCGATAAAATGATAGTTTTTTGTCATAATTTCTCCTTAAATGCTAAGAGCGTTAAATTTAGTGAAACCAAGTTCACACAAAAATATTTGGCTCTTGTCAACGTTCGATTATTTTTCTTCCAGCCGTGTTAAATTTAGCTCTTGCGCTATCCGACGCTCTCTTTGGCTTTGCAATTCTTTTTTATTGTAAATTTGACTTGTCTTTAAAAAGTCATAATTATTTTTAGCTTTTTTGGGTGATTCCTTCGGCAAAGAGGTATTTACTTTGATATCTGCTAAAATATAATGATCCTGCTTTAAATTTCGACTATATTTTGATAACCCACTACCATTTTCCTTTTGGAAAAATGCTGTTGGTTGATGTGAAATAGCTGTGTTACCATTCGTAACGGCAGGATAGGGGCGCTTTTTAGTCGTAAAATCCGATGTCAAATAAGCTGCCGAACGTTTCTTTTTCAAATCCGCTCTGGCTTCTTCTCTAGCCAATTCTGCATAGCTTTTTGGGGCAGGTTTGGCGACTTCATCAGACGGAATAGCTGAAGTTGCTTGGTAAGCTTTTCCTTCTTTTACTTGACTATCTGCAATTTTCTTTACAATTGGTTCCCATTCTAAATAATTTTTATCAACATAGTCACCATTAATATTGCTGATAAGATCACTTTCATCGTAAAGATTCATACGCGGCATTTCTGATAGCATGACTTCATCGTCAGAAATCAATGGAAAAGATTTTTCTTTCATTAGCACATTCCTTTCAACACTTCATTATAAACTATTGATGCTATTTTTCAAGTGTTTCTGGAGAAATTCCTAGAATTTCTCGTATTTCAGCAACGGTTAGGCTGCTGCGCGACTCCGTTCCGTCTAGGATAGTTGACACGAGATGGCGCTTGCTTTCTTGCAATCCTTGGATTTTTTCTTCAATTGTGCCTCGCGTAATTAGGCGATAGACTTCTACATTTCTTTCTTGTCCCATACGGTGAGCTCGACCAATTGCCTGAGACTCTACTGCTGGATTCCACCAAAGGTCAACTAGAATAACGGTATCTGCACCTGTCAGGTTTAAGCCAACGCCACCAGCTTTTAGGGAGATTAGAAAAGCGTCTCCTTCCCCATTGTTGAAAGCATTTGTCATCTCTTGGCGATCTTTTGCTGGGGTGGAGCCTGTAATTTTAAACATCTCCATTTTCATCTTTTTCAATTCTTTTTCGATAATGTCTAGCATACCTCGGAATTGAGAAAAGATGAGCACACGGTGGTTTCCCGTCTGAATCTGTTCTAGCAGCTCTAGCAGGCTTTCTAATTTACCACTCTCTCCATAATAATCTTCCATAAAGAGTGCTGGGGTATCACAGATTTGGCGCAAACGCATCAAGCCGGATAAAATTTCCATTTTGCTGCGATTGAGTTCTTCCTCTGTAGAAGCAAGCACGCGCTCCTGCATTTGTTTTAACTGCGCTAGGTAGATAGCCTTTTGACTATCTGCCAATTCATTGCGATAAGACACTTCGATGAGATCTGGCAATTCTTGCAAGACATCTTCTTTCTTTCGCCGCATGACAAATGGCTTAATAAAACGAGCGACAGTTTCTGCAGGCAGTTTCAAAAAGTTCTTTTTGCTAGGTAATAATCCTGGTAAAACAATTTGAAAAATAGACCATAATTCTCCAAGATTATTTTCAATCGGCGTTCCAGAAAGAGCAAAGGTATTTTTGACCTCAAAATTTCGTAAATGATGAGCAATCTTGGTCTGTGCATTTTTCATGACCTGCGCTTCATCTAAAAAGAGATAATCGAAGTTCAATTGACTATATTCTTCAACATCTTGACGGAAAGAAGCATAGCTTGTAATCATCACCTGATGACCTTCTGCAATCAAGTTATCTCTGACTGGTTTTAATCCATAAATGACCGCTACATCCATTTCTGGTGCAAATTTCGCAAACTCATCCAGCCAATTGTAAATCAAACTAGATGGAGCCAAAATCAAAACATTGGTCTCTTTTTTTAGCTGACTACTTAAAAAGGCAATGGTTTGAAGGGTTTTTCCCAACCCCATATCATCTGCTAAAATACCACCAAATCCGTAACGATGAAGCATAGACATCCATTTGACACCCGTTTCTTGGTAATCACGCAAAGTTGCTTCCACTTTTAATGTAGGTAGCGCAAACTCCTCTGGATGCGTCAAGTCAAAGGCTAAATGGCGGAACTCCTCTGAAAAGCTAACTTTTTCTTGGTCTTTAAACAATTCAGATAGCTGATAAGCAGCAATCTTCTGCGTTTGGAAAATGCCGTCTTTTCCTTTTTTAGCTCGTAAATCCTGTAAGGTTTTGCTGACTCTTTTTGTTTCTTCGTCAAAAACGAGCACCTTGCCAGAGCGACTAATGAAATAATCATTAGCCGAAAAAAGAGCTTCTAAAGCATCATCCACTTCCACTTGGTCAATACTTGTAAAATCAAACCCGATGTCCAACAAGCCACCATTTGTCTGAACAGAAACTGCCGGTCTTTCCACTTGGTACAAGGCTGTCAGGTTTTCTGCCACAGATACCCTTCCCAAGCGCCTAAAACGAGGGAGAATGGACGTAAAAAATGAATAAATCTCTTGTGGTTGCAATGGCGGACGGGTGCTTGTGAAATCTGCTTCAAAGCCAGCAGACAGAGCTTGTTGAAAAACCCTTTGTTCTAACTGAAAATCGCTGGCAAATGGCAGTTCTTCCAACTTAAAACGAGTATCCACAACACGATTTCCATAGTCAAACTGGATTTTGAGACGAATTTCCTGAGTATCCAATAACTCGAAAGCAAACAGCGGAGTGAACGTATGAATCATCAAACTTTCTGGTGCGTGAATAGAGCCGACTTTACCAAATTCTAATAATCCTGAAGCAAGTTTTGCTTGATCGCTTGTATCAAATTGAAGGCGTTTTTTACGATCGGTATCCACAGGTAATTCTCGAATCACCTGAATCATCCGCTTTTGTTGATCTGTCAGTTGATAGAAATAATCCCCATAAAAAATAAAGTCACCACCATATAGGATTTTATAATTTTGCTCTGTAATGGTGAGTTCGAAATAATCCAAATTTTCCTCTACTGTAAAATCATAAATTCCTACTTCAGCATGCAAATCTTGGAAAAAGACTTTGTCATAGTCATAAAGACTGTATTCTAAGCGAAAATGCGGTAAATTCATGAGTCGATTTACGCCTTCTTCAAACAGACTAGACGGAAAATAAAGATGTCTAGCTGCATTTGGAAAGATAAAAGAAGCATCTTGATCTTGCTGATAAGAAACAAGTCCTCGTAAAAACTGGATCACCTCTTGACTAGCTTCATCAAAAGCAGCCAATTGCATTTTTTCATAATAGTGCTTGCCGATTTGATAATAATCGCCTTTTTCAACAATCTTTAAAAAAGCACGAATATCCCGGATAACATAGGAGCGCTCATCTGGTAAACGACTGATGCGCAAGGTCCACAAAAATTGTCCTGTATAATCATCTTCTTGCCCGACCGCAGACAGTTCATAGCGGACGGCTACTTCTTCTGTCTGGAGCATTTTATCCAAGAAGAGACTGCCAAAAGAAACCTTCGTTTGAGTTTCTTCTGAAGTTGTTTGCTCCTCTTCAAGATTAGTCAAAACGACTTTTCCTTCAGGGTCATTTTTAAGAAAATATTCTAAACCTGCTAGATGAGCACAGTATTTCTTTTTTTGAAAAAAATCACAGGCGCAAAAAATGGCTTCGTCATCCAAACTATATCGCAGATTGTGATTTTCCACTCGGCTGTAAATCATCTGATCTTTCACTTTAAGAATTTCAATTTTCCCTGCTTCGTAAAGAGCAATCCCTTCCGTCCGAATCTTCCCAGGAATCAATTTTGCCATAAGTACCACCTTTATTTTATCTATTCATTATACCATATTTTCAGCATAAAGAAAAAAAGCAAGGTTCTCCTCGCTTTCTTTTAGAAAATGTCCTCGTTGAGCTTTTTATAGCATTTAGTGCGTGCAATCAACACTTTCATAAAACCGACTAGCAATATTGTATTTCCTATTACTAAGAATACTAAAAGGAGCCAAATTCCCAGTAAAAGTAGAGAGAATTTTGTTATCATCAACCAAATGACGCCCAATGTTATTGTTATAGCGGCCAAGAAAAGATGTGCAATTCCTACAACTATCAAACTAAAAAGTGATAACCAATAGCGAAAACCAAACGGTTTGTACTTTCTATCATCATAATGAATATTACATAAGCTGCACTTGCAATTCCAATGAGCACCACTTTAGCAATATTTATCCAATTCATATTTCTTTCTCACATAGGTACGTTAGACTAGTTATCTTGTACTGTACCACTTCTACTATTTTTATGTTCAGCCTTGTTTAGTTAGTTCCGCCCTACTTCCGCTTTCTGGCAATGAGATGAATTGGTGTCCCTTCAAATACGAAAGCTTTGCGGATTTGATTTTCTAGGAAGCGCATATAAGAAAAGTGCATGAGCTCTTCTTCATTGACGAAAATAACAAAGGTTGGCGGTTTGGTCGCAACTTGTGTCGCATAGAAGATTTTCAGCCGTTTGCCTTTGTCGGTCGGTGTCGGATTAATCGCAATGGCATCCATGATGACGTCGTTGAGCACCGCTGACGGAATGCGAGTATTTTGACTTTGACTAATTCTCTTAATCATGCCTGGCAATTGATGCAAACGTTGCTTAGTCAGAGCTGATACAAAGACAATCGGTGCATAAGAGAGATACTGAAATTGGTCGCGAATATCGGCTTCCCAATTTTGCATGGTCTTATTATCTTTTTCCAGCGTGTCCCACTTGTTAACAACGATAATAATTCCTTTACCTGCTTCATGAGCAAAACCAGCAATCCGCTTATCATACTCGCGAATCCCCTCTTCAGCATTGAGCACCATGAGCACAACATCGGAACGGTCAATGGCTCGCATAGCTCGCATAACAGAATACTTCTCTGTATTTTCATAGACCTTACCTGACTTACGCATACCCGCTGTATCAATCATAGTAAATTCTTGTCCCTCATCGTCCGTAAAGACCGTATCAATCGCATCACGAGTAGTTCCAGCCACAGGACTAGCAATCACACGGTCTTCTCCTAAAATCGCATTGATTAAGCTAGACTTGCCGACATTGGGACGACCGATGAGGCTGAATTTAATCATGTCTGGATTTTCAGCTGCTTCTTCATTGGGAAGATTTTCAACAATGGCATCTAAGATATCCCCTGTGCCAATCCCATGAACAGAAGAAACGGGATAAGGGTCACCCAAACCAAGCGCATAAAAATCAAAAATTTCACTGCGCATCTCTGGGTTATCTACTTTATTGATCGCTAGAATAATCGGCTTGTGGGTCTTGTAGAGCATACGAGCCACATATTCATCCGCATCTGTAATACCTTCTTTTCCAGACACCACAAAAACGATGACATCCGCTTCCTCCATAGCAATCTCTGCTTGGTGCTTGATTTGCTCCATAAAAGGCGCATCTACATCATCAATCCCGCCTGTATCAATCATGCTAAACTTGCGATTCAGCCACTCAGCCGTTGCATAAATACGGTCTCTGGTCACTCCTTCAACATCCTCAACAATCGAAATCCGCTCCCCGGCAATCCGGTTAAAAAGTGTTGATTTGCCGACATTAGGACGGCCGACAATGGCAATAGTTGGTAAAGCCATAGTGTTCCTCTTTCTGTTCTAAGAAGCTGGGGCAAAAGCGCTCAGCTTCACTTGTTTATGTAGTTATAATTACAGGGCGCAGCGGTTTGGAGAAACTCTATTGACTTTAGGCAATTTAGAATTTCCCATGTACAATTGACTAGGCAATTAGTGCCAATCAAACACTGCTAAGTGGTGTCTAATACGCTGATAAATCAACTTTTACACCCTTTTGGCGTCAAGTTTTACTTGACTTTATTTCCAACCTCGGAAGGTTTCCCAAACCTTTCGAGCTGTGCGGGCAAGCCAACAAAATCGAATTGTTTCGAAATGACCGATTTTGTCTCACTCTCTTTATTTTACAATAATTTCTTGTCTTGTAATAGATTTTGACTAGCAAGATTGGGCTTTTGAGCAAATTGCTTCGCTAGTCGCTCGCTCCATGTATCAGTTGCTCGATCTCCAGCATAGTCTGCTTGAATCTGATCATAGTTCTGAATAACAGATGTGTCCTGTTCTTGATAGTTTTCTTCAAAAACGACTGTTTCATACGGCAAACGTGGTTTAACAGCATGGTGCTGATCCGGCTTTCCCAAAGCCATTCCAAAAATAGGATACGTATAATCTGGTAAGTTAAACAGCTCTGCTATTTCCCTAGAAGCATAGCGAATCAAGCCAATGATGACCCCGCCATATCCCAGACTTTCAGCCGCCAAAAGAGTATTCTGCGCGACCAGACTAGCGTCAACAGAACTAATCAGAAGATTCTCCACTCCTTGTGAGTAAAAGGTATCCGTATGAAGTCGCACACCTTTCTCAGCTCGATTGAGGTCTCCGATAAAAAGAAGAAAAACAGATGACTGACGAATAGCCTCCTGAGGCACCAAATCAAACAAGGCTGCTTTCTTTTCTTGATTGCGAACAACAATAATCGAATAAGATTGGAAATTCTTCCAGCTAGAGGCTGCTCGACCAGCATCAATAATCGCCTTCAAATCCTCATCTGAAATCTGCTCATCTGTAAAACGACGAACAGAAGTATGCTTTTTCATCAAATCAATCGTTTCATTCATCGGCGATTTTCTCCTTCCAGACGAACTTCCTCTGCTAAGAATTTTATTCTTTCCATGACCCGACGAGCCTGCCAAGTTTCATCTCCGTTTTTGGATGTCGCAAAATGCCGTTCCAAATCCGCAAAATTAAAATTCGATGTAAAGAAAGTTGGCAAATTTTCCTGCATCCGGTGCTGTAAAATAACCTGCAAAATCTCATCTCGCATCCACGGACTTGATTGCTCCGCACCAATATCATCCAAAATCAATACTTGCGCTACTTTTACTTCATCAATCTTTTCCTTAACCAGACCAGAAGAAATAGCATTCTTTACATCCAAAACAAAACTAGGATAATGAAGCAAGGTCGTGGAAACACTGCGTTTTTCCGACAAATCATGTGCTAAGGCTGCCATCATGTAACTTTTTCCCACGCCAAAATCACCATAAAGGTAAATCGCTTTTTTGTAGTTTGGATAATCTGCCACAAAATTCGTCAGCAACTCAAAAGCCTTGTAACGACCAACATCGTCCAAATCCACTTTTGCCAAACTAGCTTCCTTGAGACTAACCGGAAGACTAATCAAGTTTAAACGTGCATTGATAGTTGCTTGTTTCTGCGCTTCGACTAGTTCTGGAGTTTCTTCATAAGAAACGTCTGCATACCCCTCATTCTTCACCAAGATCGGCTTATAGCCTTTGGCAATATACGCTTTATCACCTAGCAAGAAACGGTTTCGCTCAGAAATATACTGATTAAACTTAGAAATGCTTCGTTTGATTTCAGCAGGTGTTAATTGCTCAGACTGGATAAAAGCCGCCACATCTGGATCGGCTACGATTTGCTTCACCAACTCTTCATAGTTAAATTGACGAGCTTGTTTTCTATGCGCCATCGTTTGTCCAACACTCTCCATCTAGTCACCTCCTTGGTCTAATTTCGCTAAAAGTTTTCTCTTTTGCTCCTCTAGCTCAGCCTGCTTTTCAGCACTTGTTTCATTCTTATAGTCAGGATTGCTCCAGTCGGGAACATTGCTCTTTGAAGTAGACGTTTGATTTGCTTTTTTGCTTGGTTGTTGATTTCGTTCACGAATCCGCAAAACTGCTTCTTCTGCCGATGACACTTCCTGATATGAAAAGTCATTTGCTACTTTCAAAGCGTATTTTTCATTGAGATTAGCCGAATCTACCTTGTTAAAAGTCAACAGCAAAATCACATTGATCACTTCATCTAACAGTCCCAAATTAGCCAGTTCTTGCAAACACTGACGTTCTCCTCGTGTGATTGTCGCATGCTTGGTTTTTTTGATTTCTGCCAAAAACTGCATGGCTGACTTACTCTTAGCCTCTCGGATAATCGTTTGTTCAGCATTAGAAAATCCGCTTACAGTAGGCTTTTGATTTAATTTTTGCTTCATTCGCTTGGTTGAAATCACATGACCGACAGCCGTTTCCTTAGCCAACAAATAGGTCTCATACCAAGTCCAATTTTGTTGCTCTGAAATAGCAAAGAGTACCAGCAAATCTTCTTTTTCGTTTTCAAAACGCAAGTTTTCTCGCGCCATCAATTGTTTAAAGTAATCCAAGTCAAAATGATTCTGTTTTGATTGCGGCTCTACCTTTGCATCTTCCACTTGAAAAATCTCTGACAGCTTCACATCTTGCTTCTCACCACTTGGGTGACTAGGCAACAAAGCTTCTACTGCAGCTTCACCAATCTTCTTTTCTAGCAGGCGTCTATAAACAGGATTGCTTAAAAATTCACCAGACGCTAATGTGGGCTGCAAATAGACCTGAAAATGATTCTCCGTATGATAAAGCTCTACCAACTGCATAGCGGACAACATTTCTAAACTTTTTTGCAAGGCATTCATCCCCAGATTGAGATGATTCAAAATGTGCCCAAAAGTATAAGATGATTTTCCATTATCCCAAAAAGCAAGAAAATACTGATAGATAGAGGTTGCATGAAACCCTAAAATTGGCAAATACAGACGAATCAAATTGGTGCTGTCCTGACTAATCAGATTATTCTTCACAAACGAAAATTGATCATTCGGTTTCATCTATTGTTCCTTTTTCTTTTTCGCTGTTTTTGTAATCTGTTTCAAGAGGCTTTCCAGCTCGCTCACATCTTTAAAGCTACGATAAACACTAGCAAAACGAACATAAGTAATTTCATCTAAATCCGCCAACTCTTCCATAACCAAACCACCGATATACTCGCTTGCGATCTCATTTTCATTACTACTGCGTACTTTTTGCTCAATTCGGCTAACAATTGCTTCAATCTCATCACTAGAAACAGGACGTTTTTGCGCCGAACGAATGATTCCATTAAAGATCTTATCTCTTGAAAATTGTTCCCGCGTGCCATCCTTTTTAACGACAACGAGCGTCCGTTCTTCTACACGTTCATAAGTCGTAAAGCGATACTGACATTCATCACACTCACGCCGACGACGGATTGTGTTGCCATCTTCTGCTTGCCGACTGTCAATAACACTTGATTTACTACCACCACACTTAGGACAACGCATCTGCTTCCCTCCTGAATTCTTAATACTTCATTATACCATGTTTTAAGAAATAACAAAAGATAGGAACTTCCTCACGAAAACATATAATAATCCGTTATCCTATTTACTTCTCTCAAGAAATTTTATATAATAATTGTAAACGTTATCATTTTAAGGAGAATTATGATGAAAAGATTTTTTTCTGTTGCCTTTTTTAAAGACAAAAAGAATATTGCTATTCTAGCTTTAATTGTTCTTTTGTTGGTTTCCTTTTCTACCAAAGGAAACCAGCGCGAAAATGGAGAAGAATATAAAGTACAGATTCAAAAATTAACAAAAAGCAATGAAAAAGCCGCTAAAGATTACAAAGCATTAAAAAATGAGTTTGACTCCTACAAAAGAGAAAACGAGCAATATATTGCTATAGGTAGAAAAGAGAAACAGGCAAAGAAGGAGAAGACCGCTGAGGAAGAGAAGAAAAAGGAAGTGGAAAAAGCTAAGCAAGAAAAAGCAGCAAAAGAACAAGAAATAGCTAAACAAGCGGAAGAAAAACGAAAACAAGAAGAAGCAGCTGCCGCTCAAGCGCAGCAACAACAAGAGGCTGCTGCAGCACAAGAAGCTCAACAGCAGGAACGAACCGTTTATGTAGCTCGTAACGGAACTGCTGAGGTTTATTGGTACAGTATAGATAATATGCCACGCAATACACGGTTTGACAGAGTAGTCACCATGACTGAAGCCGATGCTATCAATGCTGGAAAACGCCACACCTCTAAAGAATGACAATCAAAAACGGGAAGTTCAAGATAAAACTTCCCGTTTTTGATTGTTAAAATGCAACTTCTGCTTCTAACCCAAAATGGTCACTAACGACAGGTGTTGCTTTGCCGTCAAAAACAACAGCAGATTTTTTAACGTTAAAATCTTTACTCGTAAAGATATAATCAATTTTTAGAGCATCCTTGTTTCCAGCCCAGCCGGCAATATCGCCTTCAACTGTTGCTGTACCAATGACTGTAGCCGCAACAACATGACTGTCTTGCAGAGCAAGCGGACTTTTTAGAATGTGCCGATAGCCCTCATAACCGACGGGATTGTTAAAATCTCCCATCAATACTAGAGGCATATCGCGCTGCAACAATTCTTTTTCTACTTGTACCCATTCTTCTTGGAAGCCTTTGTCCCACCAAGAAAGATGACAGGAAGCCACCGTTACAAGCCGTCCATCTACTTCTGTTTCCGCCAAAAGTACTTTTCTAGTGTGATAATCCGTTGGATCGTTGGCATCTGAAACCAATAACTCACTTGGTTTCAACGGCTTTAAGGATAAAATAGCGACTCCCTCATGAAACCGATCAAAACCAATATGATTATAAGCCCAAGACCAATGATAAATAAGACCTTTCTCTATCAATCTCTCCACGAGACAATGCGCAAAGTGGTCTTTATGAATCGCAATGGCGCCATCTACCGCATGATAAAATGGAGCCTGAACAACCTGTTCAGACTCCATTTCTTGATTGACTTCCTGCAGGCAAATGACATCATATTTTTCTTGAAGAATCCGCTCAGCTAGTTGATCTAGCTTTTTTTCTTGCTCATCTTCCATCCAACTATGAGTATTTAAAGTCAGGAATTTTGCCATGATTTCTCTTTCCTATTTACAATTCTACTTTAGCAACAACTGTTTTCACTGCTACTTTGCCGAATGTTTCAACAGTTACAGATTTAATAGCTTGTGCATTTGTGAAGACAACAACTGTTGAAGTTTCACGACCTGCTGCTTTGATAGCTTCTAAATCAGCTGTTACAAGAAGATCACCTGCTACTACTTTTTGACCTTCTGCAACATGTACTTCAAATGGTTTACCTTCAAGACTGACTGTATCAAGTCCGATATGAACAAGCACTTCAAGACCATTATCAGTCAAGAGACCAAGAGCGTGTTTTGTAGGGAAAATGCTTGTAATAGTACCTGCTACTGGTGAGTAGATATTGCCATTTTCAGGTTCAACTGCAAATCCGTCACCCATCATTTTTTGTGAGAAGACAGGATCTTTCACATCAGAGATAGCAATGACTTCACCGTCAGCAACCGTTTCAATTTCTTCTGTTACACCTTTGTAGCTCACTTCTGCTGCTTGTGAAGCTGTCATTTGACTCGGAAGAGTTTCGGGAATCACTTCACCTGAGTCAAGTAAGTCTTGAATATCAGATTTCAGAACGTCCGCTTTCGGACCATAAATGGCTTGAACACCTTGGCCTTTCATCACCAAGCCCATTGCTCCTTCAGCTTTCCATTGCTCTTCTGTACCAACTTTTTCTGCATCTTTAACAGTTACACGAAGACGTGTCATACATGCGTCAACATCAACAATGTTTGCACGTCCACCAAGAAGATTGATAATATTCACAGCTTGAGATGCTTCTGCTACTTTGCCACCAGCTGGGGCAGACGAAGGACTATCTTCTCCATCAGCTGTTTCATAGTTTCCGTTACGTCCTGGAGTTGCGTAGTTAAATTTCTTAATCATGAAGTTGGCAATAAAATACATTCCAACTGCAAAGAGCACTGTTACCCAAACAAAATTAATAATATCCATACCCAAACCAGCATTGATGGCTAGTGGAGTACGAGTCAGAAATTCGATTGAACCAAATGAGTGCATACGCAAGTGAACAACGTCAGCCATTGCAAAGGCTAACCCTTGCACAACAGCATACACCAAATAAAGAGGTGTTGCAACAAACATAAACATGTATTCAATTGGTTCTGTAACACCTGTTAAGAAAGTTGCAAGTCCTGTTGCAATCATCATCCCTTTGTATTTATGTTTCTTATCATCATCTACATTTCGATAAATTGCAAAGGCAACCCCCATCAAAATACCAAATGAACCAATCATTTGCCCAACTTTAAAACGAGCTGGAGTAATACTATTTAGAAGATGTTGATATTGGTCAGCGTGTGAACCTTTTAAATTAACAAGGTCTGTTACCCAAGCCAACCATAATGGATCTTGACCAAATACAGTCGTTCCTTTAGCAGCCCCTGTCAACACTTCATATGTCCCACCTAATTGAGTATAGTTGATTGGAATTGTCAACATATGGTGAAGTCCAAATGGTAAAAGAAGACGTTCTAAAGTACCAAACAAGAATGGTGCGAGAATTGGAGCTGTCTTTTGAGAGTTAGCAATCCAAATACCAAAATTGTTGATTCCAGTTTGAACAACTGGCCAAAATACTGCAAGAATCAAAGCCACAATTGTAGAACGCAAAATAACAACGAATGGCACAAACCGTTTACCATTAAAGAATGAAAGCGCATCTGGTAATTTACGGTAATTATAATATTTGTTGTAAGCAGTTGCTCCAACAAAACCGGCAATGATACCAACAAACACCCCCATATTAAGAGCAGGAGCTTCAAGTACACTTACAAAATAATCAGCCACCTTAATGGTTCCACCAAAGACAGTTTTTACAGTAGCTCCTTGTTTTGTAAGAAGGTCTGAAGTTACTCCAAAAAAGACCCCTGTAATACGGTTAATTAAAATAAATGAAAGTCCGGCCGCAAATGCACCACCAGCACGTTCCTTTGCCCAGCTACCTCCAATAGCTAATGCAAACAAAATGTGAAGGTTACCGATAACACCCCAACCAATTTGTTCTAGCACGCCACCTGTTGTAACAAGAGCAGCTACGTTTGGATTGATCATTGGAATTGACTTACCAATACTGATCATCAAACCAGCCGCGGGCATTACTGCGATAACGACCATCAGAGCTTTTCCGAATTTTTGCCAAAATTCGAAACTGAATATGTTTTTGAATGTCTCTTTCATCATTCATATCTCCTTATAAAATTTTCCGCAAGCGCTTTCCGCAAACGTTTGCATTTATTTGACTCTTTAATTATATCATATATTTCTATTTTGTAAAGCGTTTTTATATAATATTTTAAAAATTTTTCCTATTTCTTGCTTACAAATTGTAATAGACTAGGGAAATACGCCCATTAGAAAAGTGCAGAAAAACGATATTTCCTGCACCTCAGAGTTATTCTTGCATAGCATAACCAACACCACGCACGGTTTTTATATAACTTTTTTGCCCCGCTATATCAATTTTACTACGAAGATAGCGAATATAAACATCGACAACATTTGTTTCAACAGCTCCTTCGTATTTCCACACGCGTTCTAACAACTGTTCACGGCTTAAAGCCTGATGACTTCCCATCAATGTTGCTAATAAATCATACTCTCTTCGAGTCAAAGCAATCACTTCTTCACCTCGATAAACTGTATGATTTTGCACATCAATCCGAAGATTCCGATAAGATGTTGGAACTTTCATCTGACTACAATGCTGGTCAATAAAATCACGCCCACGAAAAATGGCAGAAATTTTTTCAACTAAGTCCGTCACAATGAATGGTTCTACCATGTAAGCAACAGCAAAGCGTTGGATTTCCTCAGTATATTGAAGAATATTATCACGATTATCCAATACAATGATGACCGAAGCAGGCTTTATCACACTTAATTGTGCGGCAAATTCTGTTCCTGTCATATCGTCAAGCATAAAATTCAACAGGAATAAATCGTATTGATTAGCTCTCGCAGACGCCAAAGCATCTTTTCCTGTTTCAAAAAGATCAACTCGATAACCTTCTTTTTGTAGCTCTAAGCCAATAAATTGCGCTAATTTTTTTTCTTTCTCAACTAATAAAATCCGCTTCGCCATAGCCTATCCTATTTTTCATCATACCAAGAATAGTGGTAAATTCCTTCTTTGTCCTTGCGTTCATACGTATGCGCACCAAAGTAATCGCGTTGCGCTTGAATTAAATTGGCTGGCAAGTTTTCTGCACGATAGCTATCAAAGTAAGCAATCGCACTAGAGAACGTTGGTACCGGCACACCTGCTTGAACAGCCAACGCCACTACATCACGAACAGCTTGTTGGTATTTGGCAGTGACGTCCATAAAATATTCGTCAAGCAGTAAGTTTGCAAGATCTGGATTACGTCCGTATGCATCTGTAATTTTTTGCAAGAAACGAGCACGAATGATACAACCAGCACGCCAAATAGAAGCAATTTCACCAAACGGAAGATTCCAATCCTGTTCTTTAGATGCTACACGCAATTGTGAGAAACCTTGTGCATAAGACATAATTTTCGAGAAGTAGAGGGCTTGACGAATTTTTTCAATCAATTCAGCCTTGTCTCCTTCAAATTTAATAGCAGTAGGTTTTGGAAGAACCTTGCTAGCCTGAACACGTTCTTCTTTGTAAGCAGAAATATAACGCGCAAAAACAGACTCCGTGATAAGTGGAAGTGGAACACCAAAATCAAGAGCTGATTGGCTCGTCCATTTTCCTGTTCCTTTATTTCCAGCTGCATCCAAGATGTAATCAACGATTGGTCCATCTTGTCCTTCATCATCTTTACGTGTCAAAATATCAGCAGTGATTTCAATCAGATAGCTATCCAACTCACCCTTATTCCATTCAGTAAAGATTTCAGCCATTTCTGCTGCTGAAAATCCAAGCAAGTGCTGCATTAAATCATAACTTTCTGCAATCAGTTGCATATCGCCATACTCAATCCCATTGTGGACCATTTTTACATAATGACCTGCACCATTTGGTCCGATATAAGTTACACATGGTGCCCCATCCTCTGGCGCTTTCGCTGAAATTTCTTCCAATACATCTGCTACCAATTCATAGGCTTCTTTTTGTCCACCAGGCATGATAGATGGACCTTCAAGCGCACCTTTTTCACCACCAGATACTCCTGTCCCGATAAAATTGATTCCAGAATTTGCCAATTCTTCTGAACGACGAATAGTATCTTTATAGAACGTATTTCCACCGTCAATCAAGATATCTCCCTTATCCAGGAACGGTAATAATGCTTGAATCGTTGCGTCTGTCCCTGGCCCAGCTTTAACCATGAGCATGATCCGACGTGGTTTTTCAATAGAATTCACAAAACTTTCCACATCGTAACTTGGAACAAAGTTTTTTTCAGGATGAGATGCAATCACATCCTCTGTTTTATTCGCTGACCGGTTGTAAATTGCTACTGTATAGCCACGAGATTCGATGTTTAGGGCAAGGTTACGACCCATAACGGCCATACCCACAACGCCAAAGTTTGCTTTTGTCATGTCTTACTCCTATTTATAGTTACTAGTCTTATTGTAACATTTTGCAAGCATAATTGAAAGTACTTTGCCATGATATGAATTATAAAAAGAGCGAAACTGCAACTAGGTGAACAAAATATTTTTCACTGCTTGACAAAAAAGACCTTTTGTTATATAATAAAAACCGACCAGTCGGTATGTATTTTAAAAAAGAAGGTAAATAATATGCAAAAAAAGTATGATTCAAAGGTTACTATCGAAACCATTTTAACTGTTTCAACCAAATTATTTTTAGAAAAAGGTTTTGATAAAACCAGTATGCGAGATATTGCAGAAGCAGCAAATGTGTCAAAAGGTGCCATTTATCATCATTTCAAATCGAAAGATGATGTTATAAATGCTGTAACAAAAAGGCAAACTGAAGCTACAAAAGAGACAATGAAGCTCTTACTATCCCAAACAAGCTCTCTGAGCGGAAAAGAACAATTGTCACTTATTTTAGAAAAGACTATTGAAAATCAAGAAATTCATTATTTAGATGATGCCATGGTTCCAAAAATGAAAAGTGCAGAATTTGTTATCTCCTACATGAAAGATTGTGTAAATAACGATGCTCCTTTTCTTTCTAAAATTATTCAAAAAGGGATTGATGATGGATCTATTGTTACAAAATATCCTGATGAATGCGCAGAAATCTTTTTGCTATTATTAAATGTGTGGTGTGACCCTGCGGTATTTACTTGTGATGAAGAGAAGCTATTAACACGATTAAATTTCTTACAAACCCTAATGGCTTCTCTAGGCATTGATGTATTGAATAATACGCTCATTGAAAAATTCATGAACTTATTGCACAGATTATATTTTAAGGAGGGTAACAATGAAACATAATTTAGCAGTCGAAACAGACAATCTAACCAAAACCTTTGATAAAAAAGAGGTTATCAGAGCTTGCAATATTCACGTAGAAAAAGGGAGTATCTACGGATTTCTAGGAGCAAATGGAGCTGGAAAAACAACTGTATTTAAACTACTGTCCGGGCTACTCATACCAACAATGGGCAAGATACAAATCTTGGGATTAGATATTGGAAAACAGCGAAATGAAATCCTATCAGAAATAGGCACCTTAATTGAAACACCTGTATTTTATGAACATTTATCAGCCGAGGAAAATTTACAAATCCATCTCTCCTATATGGGAAAAGAAGGTAAAGATTGTGTCTCTGCTTTGCAAAAGGTTGGGCTAAATAACACTGGAACCTTGCCAGTATCTAAATTTTCTTTGGGCATGCGACAACGTTTAGCAATCGCGCGAGCCATTGTCCATGAACCAGAACTACTCATCTTAGACGAACCAATAAATGGTCTGGATCCTATGGGAATCAGAGAAATGCGAGAATTATTCTTGCAACTAAAGAATGAACAAGGTATGACCATTCTAGTATCTAGCCATATATTAAGTGAAATAGAACATATTGCAGATACTATCGGTGTCATTGTGAATGGCACCGTTGTAGAGGAAGTTAGCTTGTCTGCAATAGAAAATCAATTCCCAAATGGACTGGAAGACTATTTCTTCAATATCATGAGTGGGGGTGAAAAAATTGTTTAAATTGATAAAATTAGAATTAAAAAGAAATAATATCAAAACATATGTAATTGCAAGTAGCGTTACCTTTATTGTAATGCTTGGCTTTATTTACTTGTTTGCATATGCCCCTCAAATAAATCCAGACCCAGATCTACAAATATTTGCAGGATATCCTAAAATTATTTCCTTATTTTCAACACTAAGTATGGCTGTCTTCGCAACACTCTCTGCCACCATGTGTACACGGTTTATCATTGATGAATACAAAGATAAACGAGCTATTTTATTATTTTCCTACCCTATCAGAAGAGATAAAATATTATGTTCAAAATTAATGGTTGCCTTTCTTTTTACGCTCATGGCAATGGTATCTTGTAATGTGCTAGCCTTTGGAATATTTGGCATCACAGAGTCCATTAGTCCTTTGGTTGAAGGCACATGGACTGTCTCTCTTATGATGAGAGCAATCAAAATAACAATCATCATGTCCATGATAGCAGCATCAACTGGGATTATAGCTGTAGGTATTGGTTTTTTGAAAAAATCTATACCAACTACCATTTTGTCGGCTGTCTTTCTTTCCTCTTTATTTTGTAATATCCTGTTTAGTTTTATAGGAAATAGCAATAAAAATGATGTAGCCGCTCTTATCTTAATGTGCCTTACTGTTTTGGGTGGAATTGGTGTGTCATTGTTGCTTACTAAAAAAATAAACCATATGGAGGTAGAATAATGGAACGGACCTTAGATAATACAGTTAATACTGTGCTTGAAAGCATTTTTGGTAAAAACGGTTTGCAAATCAATATGATTTTTGGATTTATCATCTTAGTAGTAGGAATAGGCATGTTTTTATTTTCAAAAAACAACTCGTCTTCCAAAAAGCGAACAATTGGATGGATTTGCATTGGATTAGGCTGCTTAGGAATTATCAGTGGTATCATTCAGTTATTGTTATAATTATTCTTAGTTACTTTCAATTTTCCAAGAGATATCCACATCAAAAGAATAAATCCTAACATTTAAAAATATTAAAGAGGATGGGACAAAAGTCCAACCTCAAATATAAAAAGCGAACAAAACTAGTTTTCTGGCAATCAGAATTCTGCTTTGTTCGCTTGTCGCATTTAATTATAGATTTGAAGGGCTTAATAATTAAGATTTTTAAAAATTGAAATCTTTTTGTCCCAAACTCTTCTTCTATCTGGATTATTAACTCAATTTTCTTCATCAAACAGGTTCTTCAGGCTAGCAAAAGGGCTCTTGCTTGCTTTTTGCTCTTCTTGCTGGCGGCGGTATTCTTCCTCGGTCATGACCTGCCAGTCTTGTCCCACTGGAAAATCCTGCCCTGCTTCTTCCTCAGCCGTCAAGACCTTAAGCGGGATATTGAGCAAGATATTATCTGCTACACTTTCTGCCAGATCAATCTCATCGCCCTCAAGCCCCAAAACGAGGTCATCATCAATCAAGTCTTGACTGATCTTCTCGCCATGATTTTCCATGAAAATCTCATTGACCAAGTAAGTTTCCTTGCGCTCAACAGGCTCCATGCTGCGGCTGGACGCCAGAGTAATCGTGTAGGACAAATCATAGTCTAAAAAGTAAAGACCGTCCTCATACTGAGCCTTGCCTCTTGCAAGCACATCGCAGATGCCCAAAATTTCAGGGTTACGCCCTTTTAAATCAGCAACTAAGTCAAAATTCACTTCAAAGTCTAGTCCATCGGGGTTCTTACGAATTTCATGAATATTTAGCATATACTTTTCCTCCAATATTCCTTAAACCATTATAGCATTTTCTTTCTGTTTGTGCGCCTTTCTTTGCAACTTACCCTGCCGTTTTCTACCAGTCACTTTCCCTTTGACACCACTTGGCTAAAAGACCTTGAAAACCCTGTTATACCCCGCTATAATGGTGGCAATAAAGCTTTTAGGAGAACAATTTATGAATATATACATTGAAAAGAAAAGAATTACTCTCACATCAAGTGAAAGTCGAATTGTTAAGCGAACCATAAAGAGTGATATTCGTCAGGTTTGGGAATTTGTCACACAGGGTAAAAGGTTTCAACTCAAAAATCCTAGCCTCGCTAAACAACTTGTCAAAAAATATTCAGGAGATAAAGCAGATGAAACTATTGATTAAAAATTCACTTTTTCGTGTCATAGCTCTTTCTCGCTTTTTCAACTACTTAGGAGCCTCTATCTACAATCTTGTTTTTGTAGTTTTTGCAGCAAGTCTGCCCCATGCTAAATTCGCAGTTGGAACTGCCAATATTATCTTACTTGCTCCTATCCTTTTTACTGTTTATGTCGGTAAGCGGGCTGACCAAACGCACGAAAAAGGGTACTGGCTGATTGCCACAGGCTACATTCAAGCAATATTGTTTGTCCTTGTTGCAATGCTGACTTATCAAAAAAGTCTAATCGCTTTTTCCTTTGTTTGCTTAATTAACATCATCTCAGATATTCTCAGTGACTACCGCGGCGGTTTGCAAATGCCTATTTTCCAGAAAAATATTCCTGAAGAAGATCGTATGGAAGCCTATAGTTTTACTCAATTTCTCTCTATCATTTGTTCTATTTCGGGACAAGCTCTGGGAGTATGGCTACTCGCCATTAGCAATCAAAATTTCTTTTTCGTTGCCTCTATCAATGCTCTGGCTTTCCTGCTTTCTTCAACTATCCTCTATTTCTACCGCAAACAGCTAACTCATGCACCTGTCACTATTAAAAAATCAGAGAAAAATACTTCTTTCCTTACTCAAGCCAAAGAAATTTTTAAATTGGGCGAAGAAATTTTCCAAAAGGAAGAAAAGAGCAACTTTATACTGCTCCTAGCCATCATTGCCATTATCAATGCCTTGGGTGGCAGCTTAAACGCTATCTTTAATCTTAGTCTTTTAAATCGTCCCTTCTGGAATCTCACTTTCAGTCAATCACTATTTCTCATCCAAGTAGTAGTCATGGCAGGTATGGTTCTCGGAAGTCTCACTCCCAGAGACTACTTCGCCAAACTCTCCGTCGCTCAAATTGTTTTATGGGCAATCCTTCCTATTGTTTTAATTGGATTAAATCAAATATTTTATAGTTCTCAACTAATTACTCTTCTTTCCACCATGTTCCTCATGTATCTAGCAGCGAAGGTCAATCCCAAGCTCAATGCTCTTCTTCTCAACAGTCTACCATCTGATGTTCTCGCACAGACCAGCTCTTTTTTATCCCTTCTCTTTAGTCTCTCCCTT
This sequence comes from Streptococcus sp. HF-2466, assembly GCF_015594645.1. Lineage (NCBI taxonomy): Bacteria > Bacillati > Bacillota > Bacilli > Lactobacillales > Streptococcaceae > Streptococcus > Streptococcus sp. HF-2466. Next base: position 15,007 of record NZ_JADNQU010000006.1, on the reverse strand, counting down.
CCTGTCGGAACTACTCTTTTTACAGCTCTTGCTGTTTGGAATATGACTATTTGTTGGACTGTCTTTACTCTACTAGGATTATTTGCCCTTGGACTTGCTTGGAAAAACAGATAAGAAAACTCTCCCAGTTATGTCATTGGGAGAGCTATTTTTACATATTTTTCAAACGTTCAATCCGCTCACTAATCGGAGGGTGAGTGTGAAAAAGTTTTTGCAAGCCACCTGGCTTTTTAGGGTCATTGATATAGAGAGCTGCACTAGCATCATCAACCTTGCGATGCATGGGCTCACTTCCATCTAACTTTTGCAAGGCATTGATCATCCCTTGTGGATTGCGTGTTAATTCTACACTGGAAGCGTCTGCCAAAAATTCACGCTGACGAGAAATCGCCAACTGTACTAAGGTGGCTGCTAAGGGAGCCAAGATAATCGCAATAAGCGACAGAATCAACATCAAAATCCCCAAACCGTTGTCATTATCTCGACTATTACGCCTGCGACTCCCGCCACCAAACCACATCATACGCCCAGCTAAGCTAGATAGCATGGTCACTGCACTAGCAAGTGCTACCGCAATCGTTGAAATCCGAATATCATAATTACGAATATGGCTCACTTCATGTCCAATAACCGCTTCCAGTTCTTCACGATTCATCAGATTTAACAACCCTGTTGTTGCAGCAACTGCTGCATTTTCAGGCTTTGAACCAGTCGCAAAAGCATTGGGCGATGAATCCTCTACAATATACACCCGTGGCATCGGAACTTGTGCTACCATCGCCATATCTTCTACCACATGATACAAATCAGGGGCTTCAGCTTCAGTGACTTGGCGCGCACCATTCATAGACATAACAACCTCAGTAGACTGGAAAATCATGCTAAAAGCATAAATTCCACCAATGATAAAGGCAATTATCACACCACCGAGAGTAGAATTTAACCATAAATACCCTACCGCAGCACCAATAATCGCTAAGAGAGCAAAAAAAGCAATTAAGAGAACCCACGTTCGTCTTTTATTACTAGCAATTTGATCAAAGAGCATATTAGTCACCTAGACCGCTAAAATCAACTTTTGGTACAGATTTTTCTTCTTCTGGGACAGCTAAGAAATCTGCCGGCTTAAAGCTAAACATTCCGGCAATAATATTACTTGGAAATGTTTCTAGCTTCACATTATAATTGCTTGTTACACTATTATAAAGTTGACGAGAATACGAAATTTTATTTTCAGTATTAGTTAATTCTTCTTGCAATTTTACAAAATTTGTACTTGCTTGCAATTCTGGGTAATTTTCTGCAACAGCAAAAATTCCTGAAATCTGACGCGTCAAGGCATCACTTGCTTTCATAGCTTCTGCTGGAGTTGTTGCAGCAGCCACCTGCCGACGCAGTTCTGTTACTTTTTCAAACGTTGATGCTTCATATTTAGCATACCCTTTGACTGTTTCAATCAGATTTGGCAGCAAATCATTTCGACGTTTTAACTGAACATCAATTTGACTCCACGCTTCCTTGGTTTGCATACGACTTTTGACAAGACCATTGTAACTAGCAATCACAAACAATATCAGTACTACAACAATGGCTAAAATAATCATCCACATAATCATTCTCCTTTAAATTTATTATAGACATTATACCAGAAAAATGAAAAGAATAAAAATTTAGACTTCTGTAGCAAGAGAAATTTTGAAGATTCTCTTCTGATTATCTGGTATAATAGAAATAAGAAATACAAATAAGGACAAATGATGACACCCGAAGAATTTTATGAACTCTTAAAACAGCAACAGATTGAACTCACAGACCGACAAAAGAAGCAATTTGAACACTATTTTGAACTGCTCGTTGAATGGAATGAAAACATCAATCTGACAGCTATTACTGACAAAAAGGAAGTCTATCTCAAGCATTTCTATGATTCCATTGCGCCAATTTTACAGGGACGGATTGAAAACAAAAGCATCAAACTATTGGATATTGGAGCAGGGGCAGGTTTTCCGAGTCTTCCGATGAAAATCCTCTATCCAGCATTAGATGTGACGATTATTGACTCTCTAAACAAGCGTATTCTGTTTTTAAATCACTTGGCTGACGAGTTAGGTTTGGAAAAAGTTCATTTTTATCATGGTCGGGCAGAAGATTTTGCTCAAGATAAAGACTTCCGCGCCCAGTTTGATATTGTCACTGCACGCGCTGTTGCTCGTATGCAGATCTTAGCCGAGCTGACCATTCCCTTTCTTAAAGTTGGCGGGCGTCTTTTAGCGTTCAAAGCTAGCAATGCTCCTGAGGAATTAACAGAAGCAAAAACCGCGCTTAGCCTTCTTTTCAGCAAAGTCGAAAAAAACATTCATTACCAACTCCCCAATGGCGACCCGCGGTATATCACGGTTGTTGGCAAGAAAAAAGAAACTCCCAATAAATACCCACGCAAAGCAGGAATTCCTAATAAACGGCCGTTATAAAAAGAAAAGCCAACCATTTTAATCGGTTGGTTTCGTTTTTATCTGCCAACTTTTTGGCTCCGATATTGGTAATGCTTATAAAGTGCAGCATAGCGTCCGTGGTATTCTTTCAGCCAAGGCTTATCTCGACCGCAAAAGTGAAGAAAAACGGTATTCTCAATCACCCAATCCAAGTCCCACTCACCTTTACTCCGAGCATAATACAGCACATTGTAGCGTGCATCGTAGTTATACAATTCATCTGGAATCTGAATTGTCAAATGTCCATACAAAGCATTCAGCACATCTTGATCCGGTAAAAAGAGTTTAAAACTGTTTTGAGCAATGTAATCTAAAATAGCTTCACGCTTCACTTCTTTCCGAATGCTGGTCAAATTCATAAGTAAAACTCCTGAATTATAGTAACTTTCTGCCTCAAAATTCTGTAAACGCATCTTATTGACTAAATCTGTCATATTGGCATCTGATCCATGACTAGCCGCAGCGTATAAGGCATTCCCCATCTCTAGTTTGTAAAGAGGACAAATATCATTCAGACATAAAATATCTGCGTCTAGGTAAAGAATTCTATCTAAGTCTTTAGGAAGGTATTCATGTGCCAACAAACGATAGTAAATTGTTTCTGGATACCGATCAGTGCTGGGGGCGTCCTCAAATGCTTTTTCCCCAATCACGACTGGTTCATAGATAATCCCTAGTGCTTCACAAAAATCCTCAATCTCCATATTCCTTTTTAACAATTCTTTTTGCAAGATAAACACATGCAACAAAGCTGACGGTGAATTTAGGTAAACGGAATACAAGGTTGTTTTAAATTGCTCGACATAGCGATCATCGATTGAAAACAAAAGGTTTATTTCTGTCATATTCTCCCCATTCTATCTCATCTATTCTTCTCGAAAAACAGGCTGCGCTCCAAACGTTTGTGAAACAGGCATGATTTCAATCCGGTTAATATTAACATGAGGAGGCTATCCAACAATCCAAGCGACAGTATTGGCAATATCAACTGGCTGAATAGCATGAGCTCCCTCATACAATTTTCCAGCTCGTTGATCGTCCCCTTTAAATCGAACAGTTGAAAATTCTGTTCCCTCACAAAGACCGGGTTCAATGTTAGTAACACGAATATGGTGTCCTGCCAAATCAGCACGTAAATTCAAAGAAAATTGCTTCACGAATGCTTTACTAGCTCCGTAGACGTTGGCACCTGGATAAGGAACCGTTCCAGCAGTCGAACCTAGATTGATAATCAATCCACTATCTCGCTCTACCATTTGCGGTAGGATCTGACGTGTTAGATAAACCAAACCAATAATATTGGTCTGAATCATCGTCAGCCAATCTTGCATATCTGCCTCATAAGACTTGTCTAAGCCCAATGCCAGACCTGCATTGTTGACCAAAATATCAATCGTTCGCCAATCCTCTGGCAAACTTTCTAAGGCCTGATCCACGCTTTTTGAATCCGACACATCCATTTGAAGCGGATAAAAATTTTCAAGACCCAACTCCTCTTGAAGTTGTGTCAGCTTTCCCAATCTTCTCGCTGAACCAATCACTCGGTGACCTTCTGCCACCAAGCGACGACAAATAGCTTCACCAAAACCAGCTGAAGCTCCTGTTACCAATGCAATCATTTTCTTCCTCCTATGTACATTTCAATTTTCGTTTATAGCCAAGGATTGTAAAAGCGACCGTGATTAACAAAAAAGAGTAAAAAACTGAGTAGTAAAAATAAAATAGCCAGCAACATCACTTCAATATCCAATCTCTGAAAAGCCTGATAAGTGTACCAAGTCCGCTTCTTATTTTTACCAAAACGGCGCAATTCCATGGCTGTCGCAATCGTATCAATCCGCTCCAGCGAGCTAAAAATCAATGGAATAATGATTTGCAGGTTCCCTTTGATGCGCTGGCTTAATTTTGCTTTTTTGGACAATTCCAAACCACGCGCTTCTTGCGACATTCTGATCAGGTAAAATTCCTCCTGCAGGTCAGGAATATAGCGCAGCGTCAAACTGACAGAATAGGCAATTTTATAAGGAATTCCGATTTGATTCAAACTGGATGCAAACTGACTAGGATGAGTGGTCATCAGAAAAATAACCGCCAAAGGAATGGTGCAGAGATATTTTAAGAACAAATTAAACAAATAAAAGATTTCCTGCGCAGTCACGGTATAACTGCCTAATCCGCTGAACCAGACCGTCTGTTGACCATAAATCTCCACTCCGTACTGAGGAGCAAACAGATAAACCATGATAAGATTCAAAGCGGCAAAAATACCTGCAAAAGCCAAAACAAACGATACATCTTTAAAATGAATGTTCGAAACTCTAAAAAGAAAGAGTGAGCCAATCGCAATGACCAACAGCAAGCGAGTATCGTAACTAATCATCGCTGCAGTTGATACCAAAATGAAAAACAGTAACTTACTCGCTCCGGATAGGCGATGCAAAAAGGTCGTTCCCGCATGGTAACCAATAAGTTTTTGCTGATTAAGCATGGCTTTCCTCCCTTTCTTGCATATAAAATTCTGTTAAAGCGAGTGGATCAACGTTTAATTTCTCAGCCAAGGAAAAGATAGACGTTTCCTTGAGGTTCGCTGCATGAATCAAAGTCTTATCTGTCAAAACTTCAGCCGGTGATTTGTCCGCCAAGATCTTTCCGTCTAACATCACAACCGCACGTTCAGAATAATCCAGCATTAATTGCATATCATGTGTAATCATCACAATAGTGTGGCCTTTTTTATTCAACTCGTCCAAAAAATTCATAATTTCTGTATAATTATGTTGGTCTTGCCCAGCTGTTGGCTCATCCAAAAGAATAATTTCTGGATTCAACACCAAAATAGAAGCAATGGTCACACGCTTTTTTTGCCCAAAGGACAAAGCAGAAATAGGCCAATGTCGAAATTCATATAGACCACAAGTTTTTAGTACAGTTAAGACTCGCTTTTTTATTTCTTCTTCTGCAACGCCACGCAGCTTCAATCCCAAGGCAACTTCATCAAAAATCATGGTTGTTGAAATCATCTGATTTGGATTTTGTAACACATAACCAATTCGTTCGGCACGCTCCTTGATAGAGTCATTTTTGATGTTTTGCCCCTGCCAAGTATAGCTTCCTTCCGTTTCAATGAATTGACAAAGCGCTTTGGCTAACGTGGATTTTCCAGCACCGTTTTTCCCGACAATGGCAATTTTTTCGCCTTTAGAGATTGTAAAATCAATATCTTGTAAAACCTTTTTCTCACCGTAGGCAAACTGGACATTTTTCAACTCCAGCAAATCATCCTGTGCCGGTGATTTTTGAATAGAAACTTTTTCACCCAAAAACTGAACAGCGGAGACATCTATCTGAGCTAAATTTGCCAACTGTGCAGAATTTTCCAGCTGAAAACCAAGCTGACGCAAGGTGGTCAGATAAAGTGGCTCTCGAATCCCATTTTCGGCTAATAACTGCGTATGCAGCAGATTATCAGGACTGCCGTTAAAGAGAATTTGTCCATCATTGATGAGGACAATCCGATCAATAGACCGATACAGCACATCTTCCAGACGGTGCTCGATAACAATCGTTGTCGTTCCTGCTTCCGCATGGATCTGATCAATCAGCTCAATCGTATCCTGTCCCGACTTCGGATCTAAGTTTGCCAAAGGTTCATCAAAGAGCAAAATCGGACTTTCGTCAATCAGCACCCCGGCCAAACTGACCCGCTGCTTCTGCCCGCCAGATAAGTCTTGGGGACGCTGGTGTAACAGCGATAACAAATCCAATTTTTCCGCCCATAAATGAACCTTTTCTCTCATCGTCGGCAAATTAACCATGTCATTTTCCAAAGCAAAAGCCAGATCTTCCGCGACACTCAGCCCGATAAATTGACCGTCTGTGTCTTGCAAGACGGTACTGACAAGATTGGACAAGTCATAAATGCTGCTGCCAAACGCAGACTTACCTTGAATCCACAGATTCCCAGTCATTTCTCCATGATAAATAGTTGGAATAATGCCATTTAAGCATTGTCCAAGAGTGGACTTCCCCGAACCTGACGGACCCACGATTAAGACCTTTTCTCCCTCATAAATCGTCAAATCAACATTTTTCAAGGTTGGTTCTGTCTGTGCTTGATACTGAAAACTAAAGTTTTCAAATTGAATAATTGGTTTTTTCATAGCATATTCTCTATAAATCAAGGGCGAGCTGAATCGCCAAGTTAGCCACTTTGTCTTTTTCGTCTAGGTCTGCATGATTGGCTAAATTGCGCATATCCCAGGCTTCTTCTGACAAGTGATCCGCCGCATAAAAGAAATGACAAACAGAAATCTCACGAAAAGCTGCCAAAGCTGCAACTGCTGAACATTCCATGTCTACACAAACAGCACCCATTTCTTTTCGCTTACGGAGTTTCGCAGCTGTTTCCCGATAAATGCCGTCTGTCGTCCAAACTTTTCCAACTGTATGAGAAATTCCTTTATCAGCTAAAAATGACCGTAAAAAATCCCGCAAACCGACATTTACTTCTATCTCATCAGAAGCCGGCAGGTAATGATAACTGGTCCCTTCATCACGAATAGCCGCATGAGGAACAATGATAGACGTTTCCCTAATCGTTTCATCTAAAACGCCACATGTTCCAAAAAGAACCAGCTTCTTCATTCCAAAGACAATCAAATCTTCCAAAATAGCGATACAGGCAGCCGCCCCGACCGGTGAATTGAACACGGCGATTGCCTTACCTTTTATAATAACCTTGTAAATGGGAATTTCAATATTTGCCATGGAAGTGGAGGTCAATAGCTCATGCTGAAAATCAGCCAACATGCGCTTAAAGGTCTCGCGAGCAAAGCAAGACACCACTGTTTCTGGAAAATCCGGTAGCGCCTCCACCAAATCTTCTGGGTTGATAATCGCCTGACGATTTTCATCAAATTCCTCTAAAATCATCCACTTCTCCTCGTGTACTTACTCATTCTATTGTAGCACAAAAGAAAATAAGATGAAAATCAATTTTGAAGTCCACTACACCTGCCGCAAAATTAAATCTTGAACGTGAAAAAGAATCTGACCAAACAAAAAGAGTTCAGCTTCTTGCCAACCCTATACAGTTAATGAGAACATGTGATAATGGTTAAAATGCTCGACTCGGTCGACGAAGAAAACCAAAACTCGTTGAGACTATCGACCCGGTCGACGGAGTAAACCAAAACTCATTGAAACTATCAACTTGGTCGACGGGACAAACAAGAACTCGTTTCTTCTGTCCGACCCTCGGACGATATGAACCAATACCAGTTTGCTCCGTCTGAACCTCTGACAGCTTACCCAGACAATATTTTCCGTATTAGGTGCTTTCTTAAGCCTAAAAAGCAAATGAAAAGCTCCATCATAGGGCATTTTGCCATTATAAAGCAAGGCAGGGAGCATATTGTCCCTGCCTCTGTATCCTAAATAATGAACTGTTTCTCTCCCAAAGGAGTTCCACCCTCTTTTATTCAGAATCTTCCATTTCCATATCAATCTTATCTCGTCGGTGTTGATTGTATTTATTTAAAAACCAATTGAACACACCCAGCACTAACAGATAGGTTATAAAACTTCCAAATAGAAATAGGATAAAATCACTCGTCGGACGATTTTTATAATGCAATTCACCAAAATGGTAATGATAATACCCACTGAGAATTGTCAGCAAGAATGATTGGAATAATGTCGTCAAAATTCCCAAGCTCTTTTCAACAATTCTTTCTCTCCACAATACAAAGTAACAAATACTCCCAGCAATCAAAACCGCTGCTAATTCATCAACATAACCTTCTATTGGAGAATTCAGAAAGAAAAATTTGATACTGATTGCAATTATCAAAAATACAAGTAAAAATCGAAACGCATAGGCTTCAGCCTTGTATGTCCCTTGCCGAATACGCTCGTCCTTTTCGCCACCAAAATAATCCTTTATTTTGCTCATGATACATCTCCTTTCAGGATTCATCTTCTAAGTCCGCTAAATATTTCTCAAATCGCACCTTCTGCCATTTTCCAACAACTTCTAGTATCAGATTGAACACTATCATAATCGGAAGGTAAATCAGAAACGTAATCGGAATCACAACTAAAAACTTGGCATGTAATGGATTATTCTGATAAATAGCATGATTGACTTGAAAATTCTGCACCAAAATCACAACCGTTACCAAAGCCGTCATTGCCATAACACCCCAAATAGTGAAGGTAAAACTATTGAAATAATTGGCTCCTAGCCGCCGGCAACGCTCTAAAAAGTATAGGAATGCAATGAGACTTGAGAACAGGAATAGCTGTGTATAGACCTTGCCCGAATGGATAAAAATACTTCCAATATAAAAGATAAGATTACTAGTTATCAGAAAACTAAAAGCTTCCATTCCAGCTTTATTGACCAATTGCTCTTCTCGCTCATCTAAAATCTGACGTTTAATGAAGTTCATGATTACTCCTCCCAAAATAATTGATCTAATGTTTTATCCAATCGTTTACAAATTGCAATACAGAGACCGAGACTAGGATTGTATTTCCCCGCTTCAATCAAACCAATCGTTTGTCGCGTGACACCAATCGCATCTGCCAAATCCCCCTGAGTCAAATCATGCTCAACCCGAGCCATTTTTAGTCTAAGATTTTTTGCCATTCTCTTTATCCTCTGAGTCAGAATCATTTTTCTTTGTAGCGTGCAGAATGAAATCATGGGTTAAGCAACTAAAACCGAGACTCCTGAAAATAAAAATCTCTTGCTTTTTGAATCATTTTCATGATCCACTCTCTTTCTTCACTACTATTATACACTATATTATATAAAATGCAATATATAAATTACATTTTGTTTGATATTTTATTAAAATTAAAAATAAAAAAGCTGGAACAAACATCTCCAGCTTCAAAGCATACTGTGCAATAAACCAACAACGCAGTGGTGAGAATAGGAAAAAACATTTTCAAACTTTCGCTCCATCTCACCCCCGCTTCATGTCACTAATCCTTTTTCAAACTTCCTGATTTGGTTTGCGTGCGGGCATAAGCCAGCAAAAGCGCTGTCCCTGCAATAGCAACGGTCAAACCATTAGAAATCGTTGCAACAAAGCCCTGTACAAACACCTTGTTTACAGGCTCATTGTAAATCAAAATATCACCAAGCGGCGCGATGACAATCCATACCACAGCATTAGCTAATAATTGAATTACATTGAACGATACAATATCTTTTGCTTCAAAAATACCTTGCGTAACACGGAGTCTTTTCCGAAACAGTCCAACAATCAAGCCAAACAAACCGCTGGCAATCACCCATGACCACCAAGGATTTCCATATTGCAAAGAGTCCTTTAAGGCATGCCCGATGAAACCCGTTAAAAATCCAACAACCGGACCAAAAATCACGCTAAACAAGGCCTGCAAAGCATACTGCAATTGAATGCTGGTATTTGGCACAGGAGTTGGAATGCTAATCATTCCAATAACGACGAAGAGAGCTGCTCCAATCCCCGTTGCGACAACACTTCTTATTGAATTATTTTTCATAATAATCTCCTTTATTATTTATTTTTCAATCCGCTTGATTTCAATACTCCATTGCGCTCCGACTCCTACATTATAGGCCTTCGCAAAAGACCCCTGATTGATCGCCAGACCAACACGATAAAGAGAATTGATATACAAAATCGGCTGACCAATCCGTACATCCGCAAAAGATTTCCCATAAGTCACCTGGTTCTGATAGACCAGCATATCGTTATTATAAATCGTGACCTCAAACCGATTACCAAATTCAGGACTAAGAGTATAAAATTCCTCACGTGTAATAGACGTCCATAGCGAACCAAAACGAACATCTAAAATATCAATAGCCCCACTAACAAAATCATTCCCAATTGTCGTTTCCACAACAGGAATTTCTACAATTTCATCTATACTTAATTCTGGGCCCACTTCTTCAAAAGTAATGTGTCCGCTTGCTAACTTCGCACCAGTATAAGCATAAACATCACGACCATGAAACGTATAAGAATGCTCCGTATTTTTTCGGCGATTTTCCACCTCCGAAATCTCACGAATCGCTAGAATTCCCACATGTTTCTTGATAAAAGAAAGTGTCCCGTTATTTGGCGTGACAATATACTGATTTTGTACAGTTTTGGCAACCACGCTTTTCCGCTTCGAACCAACGCCTGGATCCACAACGGAGACAAACGTTGTCCCTTCTGGCCAATAATTCACCGTTTGAAACAAACGATAACTTCCCTCAAAAATATTATAAGGTGTAATATCATGGGTCAAATGATGTATTTTTAACGTTGGAGATTCCTCTAAGGCCACGCCGACCATTGCCGATACAGCCCCATCTACCAAACCAAAATCTGACTGTAATACCAGTAAGTTATTCTGCATTTTCTCTCCTTTATTACACTTATATCATAACATAAATTAAATTTCTTATCCATATCTATTTTTTATCACGTTGATAAATACTCTCTATAGCTATTTGCCAATATCCCCCAATAACTAAATACCGAATGGCTACTTTAACAAAACATGTCATTCTAATTCAAACTTGGTACAAATCTCTAATATTAAAAAATAACATTAACCCGTGGTGCTAGTTAACCTCAAAACACCATAAAAAGCCCAAAAAGACTATACTGTAAGTGACGAAACAAACAGGAGGTTATCCAAATGAGCCATTTACAGTATACCGCTAAATCCCATCATTTACAATGGAATATGAAGCAATTATCAAAAATTTGTCATCAGCTTTATCGGGATTATTGCCCTGATTCATTGAAACATCGTCATAATGTCAGCCTGTCAAAAGTTTCGGATGAATCTCTATTAGTCTTACTGCTCTTGCAAGCTGAACTAGGAATCAAATCCCAACGTCATTTTCACCGAATCTGCCAACTATTTCCCTGTGGCCGACTGCTGGAAAGAAGTCGCTTCAATCGTCGTTCAAGGCAGTTGATTTGGTTGCTACAACTCATTCGACAGGCGATGAATAACCAAATCTCCTCCGATACGATTGCCATCGTAGACAGTTTTCCCCTACCACTTTGTCAGTCTGTTCGTAACCATAGAGCAAGTATTTTCGAAGGATTGGCAGACATTGGCTACAATGCGTCAAAACACTTATGGTTCTATGGTTTCAAAGTTCACATACTCGTTACCTTATCTGACCATATTCTGAGCTATGTTATCACGCCGGCTGCTGTTCATGATATCAAAGTGGTGGAGGATTTATTGGAAGGCTGCCAACAATCTGTGATTTTAGCAGATTTAGGGTATCTCAGCCAGGCTCTTAAAGATCGGTTGAAACAGAGAGGGTATCACTTATGGACGCCCTTACGTCAGAATATGGGAAGCGCGAGCCAGCATAACAACTGGAGATTATTGGCTATGAGGCGAACCATTGAAACGCGCTTTTCTGAGTTATGTGCTCTCTTTGATATGGAACACACCTTTGCCAGAGGAATAGTTGGACTACAGTTGAGGATTGAACAAATCCTATTGACTTATAATTTGAGCTATTTTGAACTTAACTAGCACCACGGGTGACATTACTATTAAAATATAATAATTTCTAACATAATATTTATAAAATTTCAAATCTCTCCAGAATGTAACATATGATTCAAGAAATTGATAACAAATCAGCCAGCGACATTTGAATATAAAAAAGAAAAGCAAATTGTTTCACCTCTATTTCAATATTCGCTGGCATCTCCCCGCTACAATTATATTGAACAAAAAGAAAAATAGCCTGAGACAAAAGTGTTTTAACTCACTCTAACAATCAGAGTTCCGTTCGCTAATAGTCTCTGCTTTTTAGTTTTAAGGGCTTCATTTGTTATATTTCAGTAGGTTATTGGCCATGAGAACCAAGCCCATGTCAATTTTAACCTGACGTCTGCCTCTGAGATTACATCGTTTGTACCCCAAACAAGCCTTTATCTGACCAAAGACAGGTTCCACATCAACTTTACTTGGGCAAAGATGTGACTGCCTTCGTCAGATAAAAGTGCTTGGCTTTCTTTTCGTTTTAAGACTTGATATCGCTCATTGACGTAAAGTCCCTTTTGCGGAGTCAAGTCAGGTTGTTCTGCCTTATAAACCCTAATTTCCTGCTTGAAACCTGTCGTGGTATGGCTGTGTTTGAGGTGGTCAAATTGGTATACCCAACCCTATGGATGGGTGTAGGAATCAGCTGTTCCATCGTAAGTCTAGTTAGCCAAATTCCTATCAGATTCTTTGTGTCTTTTCTTCTGTTCCTTGTCAAAAAGACCATATTTAATCAAATGGTCAACGCCCATCCTATCCAAGGTGAGAAGATTCTCCTCGCCGCCGTATCCCGCATCGGCGACAACCCTTTTTAACTCATGTGGATACATTTCTAAAAAAGGCAATAGCGTTCTGGTATCTGTTGGATTTGGATAGATGTCATAGTGAAGGACGAACTGATTTTCAGTGGTGATTTGTAGGTTGTAGCCGGGTTTGAGTTGTCCATTTCTCATAGGATCTTCTTTCATTCTCATGAAAGTCGCATCATGATCCGTCTTAGAAAAACTCTTTCGACCTTGGAAGGTCTCTTGATAAATCTCATATTTTTCGGCCCGCACTGAAAAGTCATCCTTGACTTTACGCAGGACTTTCTTGAGATTGCGGCGTTTGGTCTTACGCTCGTCCCTACCTTTAACTGGTGTTTCCTCAATGTCTTGGCTCAGTCCAGCCAATTCTTCTTCAAGAAGTTGAGCAAACTCGGTCAACTGTTCTGAGGAGATGGGCTCTTGTGTATCCAGTTCAATGGCTTGATGGATAAGAGGCGTGATTTCTTCTTGGAAATAGACCTGCATCTGTTTTTGAAGTTTAGCGGAGAATCTCTCTGTCGCTTTCTTCCAAACGAAGCTGTACTTATTGACGTTGGCCTCAATCTTAGTGCCATCAATGTAGAGACCATCAAGTGTTACCAACTTTTCCATTTTCAACTGAAGATTGAGCTCGATAAAGAGTTCTCGCAGCAGATTTTCCATCCCGGCAGCTACACGGAAACGGTTGATGGTCCGGTAGCTGATAACCAACTGCCCTGTCAAGTACTGCATGGCTAGATTTTCTGCTATCATCTTTTCAATCTTACAACCAGAGAAACTTCCTTGGGAATAAGCAAAGAGGAGGGCAGACAGAAGTAACTTTGGGTGATAGGAAGGGCGACCAAAATCATGTAGAAAGACTGAAACTGACCGTCTTCTAGTGCATTGACGACCTTTTCGATAGTGAAGACGATGTGCCCTTGGGGCAAGACACAAGCAAGTTCTAGTGGCAAAGTTGTCTGATTTGTGCTATAGTGAATGTGCATGAGATAGCCTTTCTAATATTTTCTAGACAACTATATTTTACCAAGACTATCGCAACCATGAAAAAAGCAACGGCAAAACCGTTGCTTTTTTTGATAGAATCGAGACATTATTGTCCCAGGCTCCAGATGTTAAAAACTAATACCTATTTCATCTAATATCAAATAAAATATCGGGAAGACAGGATTCGAACCTGCGACACCTTGGTCCCAAACCAAGTACTCTACCAAGCTGAGCTACTTCCCGTATGGATAGAAAAAATGAAGTCCTAGGAGACTTCTTTTCTATGCACCCTAGAGGAGTCGAACCTCTAACCGCCTGATTCGTAGTCAGGTACTCTATCCAGTTGAGCTAAGGGTGCTCTTTCTCATGCCGAGGACCGGAATCGAACCGGTACGATTGTTTCCAATCGCAGGATTTTAAGTCCTGTGCGTCTGCCAGTTCCGCCACCCCGGCTTCCTCAAGCGAACGACGGGGTTCGAACCCGCGACCCCCACCTTGGCAAGGTGATGTTCTACCACTGAACTACGTTCGCATTCGCTTCTTTCCTTTAATGCCGGCTACATGACTTGAACACGCGACCCTCTGATTACAAATCAGATGCTCTACCAACTGAGCTAAGCCGGCTTATCTCCTATGCGGGTGAAGGGACTTGAACCCCCACGCCGTTAAGCGCCAGATCCTAAATCTGGTGCGTCTGCCAATTCCGCCACACCCGCCTGTGACTATGACCCGTACTGGGCTCGAACCAGTGACCCTTTGATTAAAAGTCAAATGCTCTACCAACTGAGCTAACGAGTCTCTCTAATGTATCTCTATACACTAAAACGGTCCCGACGGGAATCGAACCCGCGATCTTCGCCGTGACAGGGCGACGTGATAACCGCTACACTACGGGACCTATTAAGCCTTTCCGCTTAAAGAAATGGGAGTTAACGGGATCGAACCGCTGACCCTCTGCTTGTAAGGCAGATGCTCTCCCAGCTGAGCTAAACTCCCAAAAAGGAAGTATCTCTACTTCCTATCCTTGCTAAGCGACTACCATATCTCACAGGGGGCAACCCCCAACTACTTCCGGCGTTCTAGGGCTTAACTTCTGTGTTCGGCATGGGTACAGGTGTATCTCCTAGGCTATCGTCACTTAACTGCTGAGTA
>NZ_JADNQU010000005.1:0-121079 GCF_015594645.1 Streptococcus sp. HF-2466 | reverse complement strand
CTTGGGGACAATGTACGTGGTTTGTCTATAATCGAGCCAAAGAGGTAGGCGTTAACTTTGACCCTTATATGGGCAATGGTGGGGATTGGAAGCAGAAAGCAGGCTACCAAACCACACATACACCAACAGAGCATAGTGCGATATCTTTCTCTCCTGGTCAGGCTGGTTCTGACCCAACCTATGGTCACGTAGTTTTCGTGGAGCAGGTCAAATCAGACGGGTCTATTCTCATTTCAGAAGCAAACGCTAAAGGACTTGGAGTTGTTTCTTACCGCACATTTGATAAAGCAACAGCTAACCAATTTACATACGTGATTGGGAAGTAAAAATTTGACAAAAAACTACATTTGTCGTACAATTGAAGTACAAAAGAGGTGATTGTATGACTAAAAAAATGTTTCAAAAGCGAGTAGATTCAGAATTACTAGATGAAGTATCGGTACTATACAAATCCTTAGGAACTTCTGTAGGTGACGCTTTCGTGATGTTCTTACAAAAATCAAAGGAGGTGAATGGATTGCCATTTGATTTAAGAAAACAAGTCCATGCTATTTCTGATAATCCTTTAGAAAGACTAGCTTTGGCAAACTCAAATGTTATCAAAGTGACTGCTTCTAATCCAGAAGCAATCGCAGATTTCTTTGATGAAGACTATCCAGAATACGAGGAAAGACATGGACAACTATAACCCATATGATATTCTGGTAGCAACTATCGCTTTTAGTGATGGGACAGGAGCTAAAAGACGTCCTGCTCTAGTCATTGCAAATAATGAAGAAGTTATCAGAACCTACCGTATCACTAGTCAGTATTCCCGTAAATCATCTTATATCCGTTCAAAATACTTTGAAATAAAAGAATGGGAAGAGGCAGGATTAGTGAAACCATCTTGGATTGATACCGTTCAACTTTATGATTTAGACGTAGAACTTGTTCAAGTTCGCTTAATCGGAAAGTTAACAGAAAATGACCAACAGAGATTTGAAAAATTTTTAAGAGAAAATTAAGATTATACGATTATATTATAAATAATCCTAAAACTTTTCTTTTTCATAATCTCCTTAAGGTAAGGGCTTTATAGCTCTTGCTTTTTTTTATTGCCTAAAAAGGGGGAAAACTATGCAAGTTATTTTACCAGAAGAACAAACAAAAGAAATTCAACTGTTTGTTGCAAATCTTATTAAAAATGAGATTGAAACCGTTAAAGAAGATTCAGGACAAATTAGTCCTTTTTTAAATAAAAAGCAGACCTGTCAGTATCTGGGAATTTCAAATAACACGCTGGATATCTGGATAAGAAAGGGAATGCCACATATTCGGATTGGAAAAACAATTCGATTTGATAAAGATAGTATCCGTAGATGGATGATACAACTGGAAAATCACTTTTGATTTCATTATAATAAAGTCAGGGTAATTTTCTAGCTCAGTAAAAAGGAGATTACTATGACAATTACAAAAACTTCAAATGGTTCTTATCGTTTAAAACTCTATGTTCCAACAGAAGCTAGACCTTCTTTGGGAATTTCAGGACATTACTACGATAAGCGTTTTAAAACAAAAAAGGAGGCTAAAGAAGCTGAATTACAAATTTTAATAGATATTAACACTATCCAAAAAGGGGGTGCATTACCACATCAAGCAATCAATGGCGATATTCTCTTCAAAGATTTTTATCATAATGTCTGGTGGGAAGCCTATAAAGCAGGTCAAACGACTTCAACAAATAAACCACCCACTCTTCCAACAGTTAACAATACAGAAACTGTTTTTAGATTACATATTTTACCAATATTTGGAAATTATTCCATTAAATTTTTAAATCAGAATAAAACGGTTGTTTTAAATTTGATGACTGCTAAAGCAAATGAATATGCCAATTTCAAGGTCATACGTAGTTATGTTAATTCTATTTTTGACTGGGCAGAGGAATTAGAATATATTGAAATGAATCGCCTATCTAAAACAATCAGTCGTATTAAGGCTACTAAAAAAATCAAATTACAAGAAGCTAAGCGTGATGAAGATTTATACCTTACTTTAAGTGAGTTACGGGAATGGTTTGAAATGTTCCAAGAGGACCTAGAAAACAAAAAATTGTCGCTTAAAGACTATGTTTTATTTTTTACAACTTTTATCTTAAACGACCGTAAATCGGAAAGCTATGCTTTACAGTGGAAACATATCTCCTTAGATATATCTGAAATTGGTTTAATTCAAGCCTTGGATAAATATAAGAAGCCTAAGTCTACTAAAGGAGAAAAGAAAACAATTTTTACTATTCCTCAAGAGTTAACTGTTCTCTTATATCAATGGAAAATTCAACAAAAAGCAGAATTAGCAAAATTTGGTATCATTCAAACTCCAGAACAATATGTCTTTACTTATATTGACACTAAAGGCAATGTGAATAGCCCTCTGCATGCAGATTACCTTAATAACAAGATGAAATCTGTAGAACGTCGCCATAAAAATCTTAGACATGCCACTCCTCACATGTTAAGGCATACTGGTGCTACTTTAGCTAAGAAGGCAGGAATGTCTCTGGAATCCATTTCAGAAGCTTTGACACATAGTGATTTGAGTACAACAAAGATTTATGTTAATACTTCAAATGTTGTTCCACTTAGTGCTGGCGAAACTGCTTACAGAGAGCTCAAAAATAAATAAGGTAAAAATAAGGTGAATTTTGAGGTGAGTTTTTCAAAAAGTACACGAAAAAACACCCAATGAGGTAAACATTGAGTGTCTGTAATCGTTGCTGTAAAGCTGTTCTTAACGTTTTGAGAATTGTGATGCTTTACGAGCTTTCTTAAGACCTGGTTTCTTACGTTCTACCATACGGGCATCACGTGTAAGAAGACCAGCGCGTTTGAGTGAGTCGCGGAAGTCTGGGTCTACTTGAAGAAGGGCACGGGCGATACCGTGACGGATAGCTCCTGCTTGACCAGCGTAGCCACCACCGAGAACGTTTACGAGAACATCGTATTGACCAACAGTTGAAGTAACTGCGAATGGTTGGTTGATGACAAGGCGAAGATCCGCGTGTGGGATATATTCTTCAACATCTTTTTTGTTTACAGTAATTTTACCAGTTCCTGGAACAAGGCGAACGCGTGCAACAGCGTTTTTACGGCGTCCAGTACCTGCATATTGTGCTTGTGACATAGCTTATTTGTTCCTTTCCTTAGATAAGTCCTGAAATATCAAGAACTTCTGGTTGTTGTGCAGCGTGCGTGTGTTCAGCGCCTACGAATACTTTCAATTTCATACCTTGAGCACGGCCAAGAGTATTATGTGGAAGCATACCTTTAACTGATTTCTCAATCAAACGAACAGCATTTTTAGAACGAAGTTCACCAGCAGTGATTGATTTCAATCCACCTGGGTACATTGAGTGAGTGTAGTAAACTTTATCAGTTGCCTTTTTACCAGTTAATTTTACTTTTTCAGCATTGATAACAATCACAAAGTCACCTGTATCAGTATGAGGTGTGAAAGTTGGTTTATTTTTTCCACGAAGCACGCTTGCTACAACAGCAGAAAGGCGTCCAAGAGGTACATCAGTAGCGTCTACCACGTACCATTTACGTTCAACTTCACCTGGCTTAGCCATGTATGTTGTTTTGTTCATGATTTCTCCTATATGAATATCGTTTTTGTTTACAAGGCGGATGTTCCGGTCCGCAAGTTATTTGGAAGGTTCCGGGGCCTTACAAATGGGGTAAACAATACCGTTTACTATCATACCAAATTTTAGGGGTAAAAGTCAATATATTTGATAAATTATTTATGAAAGAACGGTTTCATTTCGCTTAACCTTGATTTTCATGGGCAATACTGAATAGTCCCAAAGTTCCAGGACCCGTGTGAGTGGAAATGACTGGTCCTAATGGTAAAATTAAAACTTCATTGACTTGCTCAGAGGCAAGAAGCTGATTTTTTAAGACTTGAGCCACCTCTTGGCTGTCTGCTCCTGCATAGGCAATTACCACACGCGGATCGGCAATATCTTCCAAGGTCATGCGCACCACCTCAGTCTGAGCCTTTTTCTTCCCACGGACTTTAGCCACAGAATCCAGCCTTCCATCTCCCTTAACTGCAATTACTGGCTTAATATTGACTAAACTTCCCATAAGAGCTGCGGTCTTTGAAATTCGTCCGCCCCGCATGAGGTGATTTAAGTCATCTACCAGAAAATACGTTTTCACTTTTGGCACTAAAGATTTTATTAAGGCTACTACTTGTTCCAAACTTTGACCGGCAGCTTTCGCTTCCACCGCTTTCATCACCAGAATACCTTCTCCCATAGATGCCGCCTTGGTATCAATAATCCGGATAACCGCTTCTGGAAAATCTTCCAGAACCATATCCCGTGCCATAACCGCACTTTGGTAAGTTCCTGACAAGACTGAAGCAAACGCAATATAAAGAACGGGCATACCGATTTCAGCGTAACCACGAAATATATCTTCAAACTGACCAACATTGATTTGGCTAGTTGTTGGTTGACTGCCTGCTTCCATTTTAGAGAGGAGCTGCTCACTCGTCAGTTTCTTATCCCCGACCGTTTCATAAGTTGTCCCGTCCAACTGAATAGTCAAGCCAAGGATTTGAACATCATTTTCCAAAGCCCAGCTTTCTGGAAGGTCTGCGGTTGAATCCGTTAAAATTTTAAAAGTCATCTTTCTTTTTCTCCATCATTTTCTGTAAATCGCGCAAGGTTGGATTGTCCATAGGACGCAAAGGTGGTTTTCCCATTTGAAGCTGTTGACTCATTTGATTCAGATCCGACTTTGTAACAGCTACTCGTTTTTCTAGTTCACGAGCCGAAACACGCAAAGCCCCTTGAGCAAAGACAGTCCACTGCTCATTTAAGTCGCTCGTTACCACAGATACCTGATTTCTAGGATTGTTGAGATCAGTTGCCAAACGCTCAATGTAATCGTCTGCTGTTTCTTCTTCCTCAGTAAACACAACCGTAACATTGAATTCATCATAAGTCTGGCGAACTCCCGGCATATACTGCGCATCAAACACACAGATAATTTCCAACTGTTCAAAACTGGCGTAATTACTGAGTTTGTTAAGCAGAATGGTTCGTGCTGCATCTAATTCACCTTTGTTAAATAAAGAACGAGTCTCCTGCCAAAATGCTACCATATTATAGCCGTCTACTAATAAAATTTTTCGTTTCATAGGCGATTTCTAAATACTTCATACATGAGAATGGCTGCTGCCACACTGGCATTGAGGCTCTGAACATGTCCATTCATAGGAATGGTAATCATTTCATCTACTTGCTTTTTAATATTAGCAGAAATGCCCTTGCCTTCATTGCCGATAATCAGAGCTAATTTCCCTGCTGTATTCCACTTAGTCGAAGGGGTGCCATTCATATCTGTGCCAAAAATCCAAAAACCTGCATGTTTTAGTTTATCCAGAGCTTGGCTAAGATTGGTCACACGAGCAATGGGAATATGCTCCACCGCACCAGTAGAGGTCTTGGCGACGACCGGCGTAACACCAACTGCCCGATGCTTGGGAATAATGACGCCTGTAACATTTGTCGCGTCAGCTGTCCGCAGAATCGAGCCCAAATTATGTGGGTCTGTTAGACCATCTAAAATGAGCAAGAGAGGATTGTCTTCCTGAGTTGCCATTTTCAACATCGCCTCAAAATCCGTATAAGCAAATTCTGAAACACGCAAGACAAAGCCTTGATGAACGGCACCGCCTGTCATTTCTTGTAGTATTTTTTTTGTAGTCCAAGAAATGGAAACCTTTTTTTCTGCTGCCAAATCTTTCATCTTAGCGACATTTTTCCCACGTAGATCATCTTGAATATAGAGTTTATTTCCAGTATTGGCCATGAGAGCTTCCGTCACAGCATGTACACCGTATACAATATCGTTATTTTCCATGACTTTAGTATAACATAAAATTTAAAATGCTTCTTCTTATTTATAAATCACTTTACCGTTAAATCCAAATTTTCTTCTATAAAAAACGCAGGAGTCTTGCATCAAACAAGGCATCCTGCATTTTCTTATTAATTTATTCTAGAGGCGTTGTAAATTAGTAAACTGTCTTTTCTGTTTCTGGATCAAAGAAGTGTGCTTTGTTCAAGTCAAAGCCAAGGTCAATACCTGCTCCAGCTTTGAGGTAATCACGAGCATCTACTTTAGCAATAAATTCATTGTCAGCTACTTGGCAATACAAATGAGATTCCGAACCAAGCAATTCGGATACAGAGATTTTAGCATGTACTACTGAATCTGGGAAAGTTTCAAGGAACGCAGCTTCTGTATTGATGTCTTCTGGACGAATACCAAAAATGAGTTTCTTGCCTTCATAGCCTTTTTCACGAAGTACCTTCAAGGCACCTTCTGGTACTTTTAGAGAAAGGTCTTGTGCTACAATTTCATCACCTTTCAAAGTTACATTGATGAAGTTCATCGCTGGGCTTCCGATAAAGCCTGCAACAAATTTATTAACTGGGTTTTTGTAAACTTCTTGTGGGGTACCGATTTGTTCTATACGTCCAATTGTCCCCGTTCCTGAAGGATTCTTTGTTGCAGACATGATAACGATACGATCAGCCAAAGTCATTGCTTCTGTTTGGTCATGGGTAACATAGATAGTGGTTGCCCCAATACGACGGTGGATTTTAGCAATTTCTGCCCGCATAGATACCCGCAATTTCGCATCCAAATTAGAAAGCGGTTCATCCATAAGAAATACTTTTGCATCACGAACAATGGCACGTCCCATGGCTACACGTTGACGTTGACCACCTGAAAGGTCAGCTGGTTTACGATCTAAAAATTCTTTCAAGCCAAGAATCTCTGCTGCTTCATTTACACGTTTTTCAATATCATCCTTGCTGTATTTACGAAGTTTCAAACCAAAAGCCATATTGTCATGCACGGTCATGTGTGGATACAAAGCGTAGTTTTGGAAAACCATGGCAATGTCACGATCTTTTGGCGCAACATCATTGACCACGCGGCCATCAATTGAACATTCACCTTCCGTGATATCTTCAAGTCCAGCAATCATACGAAGTGTAGTAGATTTCCCACATCCTGAAGGACCAACGAAAACGATGAATTCCTTATCTTTTATATTCAAGTTGAAGTCTTCTACAGAGTAATGTTCGCTGTTTGGATATTTTTTGTAAATATTTTTTAAATTTAATTCTACCATAAAATGGAACTCCTTTGATGTTATGATTTTATTATATATGAAAACGCTTCATCATTCTATGGCAAAGTGAACAAAATAAAAAAAATGTTTTGTGCAAGGTGCACAAAACATTACACTAAATCATTGATGACAATCTGGTAACACAGGGTCAAATCTGTCAGGTCTTTCAGCTGTAAACCCGTCAATTCTTCCCATTTATCAATGTGATACTGTAAGGTGTTCCGATGAATATACAACTGCTGGGAAGCTTTTGTCACAACCGCCGTGTTTTCCCACAAAGCTGCAATAATATCAACGAGCTGATCCTGACTTTCAATCAATTGATGAAGTTTCTTCGTTAAAATTGGCAATATGAAATCCTTTTGACCAATCCCCCACAAAAAGAGGTGGGAAAAAGAATGCACATTGGAATGCTGAACCTGCTCCCACCACTTAGTAAAAAGGGCATTCTCTGCTTGAAATAGCTCAAAGTAGCTTTCTTCAAAAATTAGAGGCCAAATTTGCCCGATTTGAATCGTCAGAGTTAAGCTAAAGTCATATTCGATAGCCGATAAAGTATCACGGAGAACATCTTTTACAGGGACTAACTGCGTTTGATCCAGCACAAAGATGTAATCCTGATAGGATAGCTGAAAATCTGCTATTCTATTGGGCAGTATGGTTCGCATCATTTCCAACCAAGACCCAATCGTTTCATTTTCATAATGGAATAAATGACAATGAACGAACTGTATCTTTTGAATGTTTTGAGGCATTTTGCCACGGTTATGAACCAAATAATCATACCAAGGTCCACCATCAAATGCAGAGTCTTTCCCAGTCAGTAAAGAAATAAGTTCTTGCTCTCGCTCTGTCAGACTGCTTTTTTTTAATAACAACCATTGATTACTTGAAATGGAAATTGCCACTTCATCCTCTTTTGCATTTGGATTGGATTGAAGCCTCCCTTGAGGGAACCATTCTAAAAGATCAGTTTTTGTCATGATGTGCGCCCTCCACTCTCACAATACACCAATCAATCAGCTCTTCTAAACGCTTGATTTGATCGGTCATGTGTAAATATCCCAGAACGGCTTCAAAACCTGTCGACATGCGATAGGTTACAATATCTGCGTTTTTAGCTTTAGTATGGCTATTAGCATTGCGTCCACGCTTATAAATGTCTTCTTCCTTTTCTGTCAGAATTTTTTCTTCCAACATTTGAGAAATGAGGTTAGCTTGCGCACGAGCTGACACATACTTGGTTGCTTCTCTGTGAAGCTGGTTCGGTTTTGTCAAGCCTTGGAAAATCAAGTGACGACGGATATAAGTTGAGTAGATAGCATCGCCTTCAAAAGCCAAGGCAATACCATTTATAAGATTGACATCAATCACGGATCCACCTCACTCCGTCCTTGGTATCTAAAAGCTTGATCCCTTTAGCTGCCAATTCATCACGGATTTTATCAGCTATTGCAAAGTCCTTAGCAACACGCGCAGCTTGGCGCTGCTCAATCAAGGCTTCAATATCCGCATCCAGTACCTCTTCTGTAAAGACAATACCAAAAACTTGCAGAAGCTCAGCAAAAGCGCTTTTCACCTCTTGATTGTAATGACCGGAATTAATCCACTTAGCTAGTTCGAAAACGACTGTAATGCCATTTGCTGCATTGAAATCTTCATCCATAGCAGTGGTGAATTTATCCAGAAAAACCTGCAATTGTATCAGGTCAACCGTTCCCGTAAAGGGTTGCTCGTAAGTATTTTTCAGATATTTCAAATTCACTTCCGCATCGTGAACGGCTTTTTCTGTAAAATTGATAGGCTTGCGGTAGTGCTGAGTCGCAAAAAAGAAACGCAAGACTTGTCCGTCAATGGTTTTAAGGGCATCGTGGACGGTAATGAAGTTCCCCAGAGACTTAGACATTTTGACATCATCAATATTGACAAAGCCATTATGCATCCAGTAGTTGGCAAAGGTCTTTCCAGTTTTAGCTTCTGATTGAGCGATTTCATTAGTATGGTGCGGAAATTCTAAATCAGCTCCACCGCCATGAATATCAATCGTATCTCCCAGAATTTCTGTCGCCAGGACGGAACATTCGATATGCCAGCCTGGACGACCAGGTCCCCATGGGCTGTCCCAGAAAATCTCGCCCGGTTTAGCCGCCTTCCAGAGGGCAAAGTCCACTGGATTTTCCTTGCGGGTGGTCTCCTCATCTGTCCGACCAGAAGCGCCTAACTCTAAATCAGCCAAGGTTTTGTTGGCTAGTTTGGCATAATTGTGAGACTTTTCCACTCGGAAATAGACATCGCCTTCTGATTCATAGGCGTAGCCCTTATCCACCAAAGTCTGCACAAAATCAATGATGTCCATCATGTAGTCCACTACGCGCGGGTGCTGGGTAGCTGGTTGAACCCCCAGCGTCGTCACATCTTCCCGAAAAGCCGCAATGTACTTGTCTGCCACTTCCTGAGGTGTGATCCCCTCTTCCTTAGCTCGATTGATAATTTTATCATCCACATCGGTGAAATTAGAAATATAAGCCACCTCATACCCACGATACTCAAAATAGCGCCGAATCGTGTCAAAAGCAACGGTGGAGCGAGCATTGCCGACATGGATATAGTTATAAACGGTCGGCCCGCAGACATACATCTTGACCTTGCCCTCTTCCAGAGGGACAAATTTACGCAGACTGCGGGTCATAGTATCATAAATTTTGATCATATTCTAACTTCATTCTTTCTATTAAGTGGAAACTAACTTTTGGTTCAAGTGCTATTTTTGAGAATAGTATCTACAACTTAGATGAATAATAACTTTCTTCGCGGATTTCTTCTAAATTCTTGATCGTTGGAGCATCTTTTTGCCCGTGAACTCGGACAATTTTAGCTGGAATCCCAACAACAGTCACATCACTTGGCACATCTGCTACCACAACCGCACCCGCTCCGACTTTGGCATTTTCACCAATTTCAATCGGACCAATTAGCTGCGCATGAGCTGAAATAAGCGCACCTTGACGAACTGTCGGATGACGTTTCCCACAATCTTTCCCTGTGCCTCCAAGAGTGACACCATGATAGAGCATCACTCCTTTTTCTACAATGGCCGTCTCGCCAATCACTAAACCACTCCCGTGGTCAATAAAGACACCTAAAGCAATCTGTGCCCCCGGATGAATCTCAATCTGAGTCCAAAAGCGCCAAAATTGGCTATGCATCCGAGCTAAAAGTTTACATCCATGATTCCACAAAAAGTGAGAAAGTCGGTGAGCAGCCAAAGCCTTAATCCCAGGATAAGTCAACAGCACCTCAAGTGAGGAGCGAGCTGCCGGATCATTTTCTTTTACAATATCTATCGTCTCTTTCCACCAACCCATGATGACTCCTTTCTAGCTTTAGACTGAAGGCAAACACTTAGCAACCTGTCTAGTCTTGCGCCTTTTCTTCTTGAACAGCTTTATGCTCTTTATGCGTTTTATGATGATGTTTTTTCTCCTTATCCTCTTTAGGAGGGCGCGGAAGCAATGCTTTCATAGAAGCATCCACACGACCTTTTTCATCAATCTTGATGATTTTGACATCTACTTCATCACCAAGTTGTACCAAATCTTCAACCTTATTAGTACGCGTCCAAGCCATTTCTGAGATGTGCACCAAGGCATCTGTCTTGTCAAAGAGATTGACAAAAGCACCGAATTTCTCAATCCGAACCACTTTGGCATGATACACTTCATCTACTTTTGCTTCACGCACAAGAGCTGCAATGATTTCTTTGGCACGGTTAATCGCATCTTGATCGCTAGAGTAAATAGAAACATTTCCTTCTTCGTCAATGTCAATCTTGACACCTGTTTCTGCGATAATCTTGTCAATCGTTTCACCGCCTTTACCGATGACAATCTTAATTTTATCAACATCAATCTTGATTGTATCAATTTTTGGAGCGGTTGGAGCGAGTTCTGGACGAGGAGCTGGAATTGTACGTTCAATCAAATCTAAAATTTCAAAACGTGCTTTTTTAGCTTGAGCCAATGCTTCTTGCAAGATTTCAGCAGTAATTCCTTCAATCTTGATATCCATTTGAAGAGCAGTAATTCCTTCACGTGTACCGGCCACCTTGAAATCCATATCTCCGAAATGGTCTTCTAAGCCTTGAATATCTGTTAAAATCGTGTAGTTGCTACCATCTGAAATGAGCCCCATAGCGATTCCGGCTACAGGCGCTTTAATTGGTACCCCACCGGCCATGAGAGCAAGTGTCCCAGCACAAATCGAGGCTTGTGAAGATGAACCATTTGACTCAAGAACTTCTGCTACCAAACGGATAGCATAAGGGAAATCCTCTAGACTAGGGAGAACTTGCGCAAGTGCACGTTCACCAAGAGCTCCATGACCGATTTCCCGACGACCAGGTGCTCCATAGCGTCCCGTTTCTCCTACAGAATATTGTGGGAAATTATAATGATGCATAAAGCGTTTCTTGTATTCTGGATCAAGTCCGTCCACAATTTGCGTCTCACCCATTGGCGCCAAGGTCAAGACAGATAAAGCCTGCGTTTGCCCACGAGTAAAGAGACCAGAGCCATGCACTCGTGGCAGATAGTCAATTTCAGCATCCAATGGACGAATTTCATCTACCTTACGACCATCTGGACGAATCTTGTCCTCAGTAATTAAACGCCGTACTTCTGCATGCTCCATTTGCTCTAAAATTTCAACCACATCACGCATGATGCGGTCAAATTCTTCGTGGTCAGCATATTTTTCTTCGTAAAGGGCTATTACTTCGTCTTTGACTGCTTGCGTTGCGGCTTCACGAGCTAATTTTTCTTCTACCTGAACGGCTTTTTGAAGATCGGCATTATAGCCTGCTACAATTTCTGTTTGCAATTCTTCATCCACACGAAGAAGCTCAACTTCTGCTTTTTCTTTTCCAACTGCTGCCACGATTTCTTCTTGGAAAGCAATCAATTCCTTAACTGCTTCGTGACCTTTCAGAAGGGCCTCCAGCATCAGCTCTTCTGACAATTCTTTGGCACCAGACTCAACCATGTTAATTGCTTCTTTGGTTCCTGCAACAGTTAATTCCAGTAAAGAAGCTTCTTTTTGCTCTTGACTTGGATTGATAATCAATTCTCCATTGACATAGCCAACCTGCACACCAGCAATTGGACCGTTAAAAGGAATGTCTGAGATTGACAAAGCAAGAGATGAACCAAACATGGCTGCCATAGGCGCTGAAGCATCCGCATCATAAGAAAGAACCGTATTGATAACCTGCACTTCATTGCGGAAACCGTCCGCAAACATCGGACGAATCGGACGGTCAATCAAGCGAGCTGTCAAAGTCGCATCTGTCGAAGGACGACCTTCACGTTTGTTAAATCCACCAGGGTATTTCCCAGCTGCATACATCTTTTCTTCATAATTGACTTGAAGTGGGAAGAAATCACCAGTCGCCATTTTCTTTGACATGACGGCTGCTGTCAAAACAGTGCTTTCACCATAGCGCACCACTACGCTGCCGTTTGCCTGTTTTGCCACTTGACCTGTTTCAACTACCAAGTCTTTACCAGCAAAAGTAGTTTTAAATACTTGCTTTGTCATATATATTCCTCTTTGAGCTTATGCTCAATTTCTAATTTTTTTATACGTCTTGCCTACAAAGATCAAGATACAAAGCATTAAAATTGATTGATACTTAGTACCTAATCAGTTTACGCTAATCGCTAAACGCCTTGCTAAGTCAAAGCCTCTTGCCAAATAGTATTGATTTAACAAGTTCCTGTCGCAAATCTCGTTAAACGCTCACAATATTCATCTGCTGTACTTTTGAAATAAACAAGGATTGTCCCTAATAAGCCTTTAAATCCTCATCTTTGTATCAAGCACGTATAAACCTTATTTTATCATATTTTCAACCAAAAGAAAAAGCCTTAAAACAGCTTTTTACCAAGAATTTTTGAGAATTTAGCGATAATTTTTGAAATGCTGTCTATTTATTGTGTTTTTCTGCTATACTAGAAGAAAGTTAATGACAAGGAGAAATAGATTTATGGTTGAACAAAAACAACGTTCTGAATTTCCAGAAAATGAGCTTTGGGACTTAACAGCCCTCTATCAAGACCGAGAGGATTTCTTGCGGGCGATTGAAAAAACACGCGAGGACATCAATCACTTCACACGTGATTATAAGGATAACCTCCATACTTTCGAGGATTTTGAAAAGGCTTTTGCTGAATTGGAGCAAATCTACATTCAAAGAAGCCATATCGGCAACTACAGCTTTATGCCGCAAACAACGGACTACGGTGATGAAAGCTTTGCACAGATTGCGCAAGCTGGAACAGATTTTGAAACAGAAGCCAGCGTTGCGCTTAGCTTCTTTGACGCAGCTTTGGTGAATGCCGATGAAAAAATACTCGACCGTCTCGGACAACTGCCGCATTTGACTGCTGCAATTCGTCAAGCAAAAATTCAAAAAGCTCACTATTTAGGTGCTGATGTCGAAAAGGCTCTGACAAATCTCAGTGAAGTTTTTTACAGCCCACAAGACATTTACACCAAAATGAGGGCAGGTGATTTTGCAATGGAGCATTTTGAAGTAGACGGAAAAGTTTATAAGAATAGCTTTATCAGCTACGAAAATTTCTACCAAAATCACGAAAATGCTCAAGTCCGTGAAAAGTCTTTCCGTTCTTTCTCAGCTGGACTTCGCAAACATCAACATACTGCTGCTGCAGCTTATCTGGCTCAAGTGAAATCTGAAAAGCTGATTGCTGATATGCGGGGATATGACTCTGTCTTTGACTATCTTTTGGCTGAGCAAGAGGTAGACCGTTCTATGTTTGACCGGCAAATTGACCTCATCATGACTGAATTTGCACCTGTTGCACAAAAGTTCCTCAAACACGTGGCTAAAATCAACGGTCTTGAAAAAATGACCTTTGCAGATTGGAAATTGGACTTGGATAGCGCACTCAATCCTGATGTCACTATTGACGACGCTTACGAACTAGTAATGAAATCCGTTGCTCCGCTTGGAGAAGAATACACGCGCGAAATTGCCAATTATCAAAAAGAGCGCTGGGTGGATTTTGCAGCTAATGCCGGCAAGGACTCCGGAGGCTATGCAACTGATCCTTATCGTGTGCACCCTTATGTGCTCATGAGCTGGACGGGTCGTATGAGTGATGTATATACTCTGATTCATGAAATTGGTCACTCTGGTCAATTTATCTTCTCAGACAACAGCCAAAGCTACTTTAATACCCACATGTCAACTTATTATGTAGAAGCTCCTTCTACTTTTAATGAGCTGCTGCTTAGTGACTATTTAGAGCATCAATTTGACAATCCACGCCAAAAACGCTTTGCTCTTGCGCATCGCTTAACTGACACCTACTTCCATAACTTCATCACTCACCTCCTAGAAGCGGCTTTCCAACGCCGTGTTTACAATCTGATTGAAGCAGGCGAAACTTTTGGTGCGGCTAAACTGAACAGTATTATGAAAGAAATTCTGACCGAATTCTGGGGTGATGCGGTGGAAATTGATGACGATGCTGCGCTCACTTGGATGCGGCAAAGTCACTATTACATGGGACTGTATAGTTATACCTATTCTGCAGGTCTCGTTATTTCAACTGCTGGTTATCTTCATTTGAAAAATTCTGAAAATGGAGCCCGCGATTGGCTCAACTTCCTCAAATCCGGTGGAAGCAAAACACCTCTTGAATCTGCTCGCATCATTGGTGCGGATATTTCTACTGATCAACCACTCCGTGATACCATCCAATTCTTGTCAGACACAGTTGATCAGATTATTGCATACAGCGAAGAATTGGAAGAATAACAGAAACTATTCAAAAGGGAGTGGGACAAAAATCGGTAATTTCGAAGAAATTTGATTTTGTCGTCCCACCCCCGCACAGTTGAGTAGGGCTGTAAAGGTTGATTTATCAACCGCATAGAGCCCACTCAACCACTGCGACTTGCAAGAAATTCATAAAAATCGACGAGGTTAAGGACTTTTGTCCCAGCCTCTTTTTTCGTCCGTAACTAATCCAAAGGTCTTTATCTTCATTTTTCCTCCAAGCCAAAGTCACTCGTCAACTTGGCAATGATTTCTCTGAGTAAACTTTTATTTACATCATATTTTACATCTTTATGGTCACGGTTAAAAAGCAGGAGTTTTGCATTGATGAGCTTTTGAGTATGAAAAGAAACCGCTGCTCCAGTAATATCTAACTCTTCAGCAATTCGTTTGCTCTTTGCATACGGTTTAGCTAATTCTACCATAACATTATAGCGTGTGCTATCACTAAGTACCTTGAGAACTGCAGCAAACGTATCCATATCCAGTTCTTTTCCACTTTTAAGTAGTTGATCAATGCGACAAGAAACGATAAAATAATGACTCTCTTTCGGTTCTGTTTCACTGAAGTAAGATGCAAACTGCACCACCCATGGACTGACAACATAAAGCCTAATAAATTGATTTTCTTTAAAATTCCAATCAAAATGAGATAGACTAGCAGACTCTGCAATGGTATCCTCCAATGAAAAGGATGCCGCATAAGCTCTACGTTCAGCAGCACTTCTTTCCAAGTAAGGCTGGTAAAGCGAAATAAGTTCCCGAGACAATTCTATTAACTCTTTCATAGCTTCAAGTGGCTTCCGATAAAATTGACTGAAATACCACTTAGTTTCTGATTTAATAGATGATGCTTCTAAATAATCCCAAAAATCTCCACTTTTAGCCATGTGCTCAGGACCTGTGTTTAAGAGACCTTTTAACTGTTCTCTTATCGCTTCGGCATCTAGCTGCAAACAGTAGGCATGTACCGCTTCAACAGATTTGGGCGTCAGCCCCTTATCTACCATCTCCAAATAGCAACTTTGTAGCAAGGTGATTCCATAACCAGTCAAATAATAAGTTTCCATTTGTTCCTTATAAGGTTGAAACAAAAGGCGAAGCTCCTCCATCACAGGAAGAACATCTTTAAAAAGCTCACGCTCTTTGCCGCTAAAACCTTCGATAGTCTCTCTTCTATCCTGTATCAGAGTAGATAGAGAAAACTGCTCCATTAAATCACTTGCTTGTTCTGAATACTGTACTTCCACCATTATCTTTACTCCTTCTTTAGTGTTATCTTATCAAATTCATCCTAACAAGTAAACTGTTTAGAAAGCTATTGCATCACGTGTTTAGCATTTTTTCTGGGCACTTTCAGTGTATAAAAGAATAAAATTGATGATAATATTAAAAATAAGAAAGCAATTTGGGCTGATGACAAGAACGTCACTAAAACTGCTACCAGCATTTGACAAAGAACTAAACCTAATGTGGAAAAACTACTAATCCCCGCACTGATTGTCGCCAAATGCTTCTCAGGAAGCGATGAAATGACAAAAGCATTCATCTTCGGCTGAAAAATGCCTACGATAATCATTGTCAAAAAATTCACCAAGAAAATAATATAAATACTGTGGAGTAAAAAACCAATAAAGAGAGCAGGAGGCATGAATACGGAAATCTTCAGCAAAAACTCCATACTTACTTTTTTTAATAAGGTCGTTACCAAAACACTCCCCAAAATATTTCCTATCAAAGTTACAACTGTAACGGTTGCTATAGTTGTGGCTGGATTGATAAATGCAAAACTGGGATTTTCTTTCATATTTAGGAGGAGCAGCGCATTTTCTGCTGCAAACACAGCATTTAAACCAGCAATAGTGAAAATAGAAGTCTTTAAGATGGAGATATTCTGAACAGTTTGATAAGATTGCTGCAAACTATTCCATGTATTTTTAATAAAATGTCTCTCTTCCTCACGATTCTCAACAGAAGAATGAATTGGATTATCTTTGAGCAGATTATTTAAACTGGGACGAAGTATCAGCATTATCAAAGCACTAACTACAAAAGTTCCAGCATTAAAAAATGCGAGGTGTTGATAACTCATCAGCCCAGCTAAAATTGCTCCACTGGATTGAAAGAGAATCTTTAGGATAGAGCTTGCTCCTTGACGAAAGGCATACATGGCTTCACGATCTTCCATTGGAATAATACGAAGGCTGAGTGGTATATGCAAAGCATCTTCATATTGACCAGCTAGATCAGATAAAAGATTGACCAATACAGCTAAAATCACTACCCATAAAGCTGGCTGAAAGCCCATAGCCAGACCAATGAGCAGATACAGTCCTGTCCGAAACAGAAGCGTCACCAAAATCATATCTACTTTCTTCTTAGTACGATCGCCCCACATGCCCATGAAAATCATCGTCAGAAAAGGCAAACTTTCAGATAAAGTCACTAAAGAGATTGCAAATTTTGCTTCTGGCAATAGCAAAACATAATTCATTAAAGCCAAATAATAGAGTACATCTCCAAAATTAGACAACATATCCGAGATGAAAGTTCCCATAAACAGTTTATTTTGCAATATTCGTTTCATTTCATATCCACTTTCTTTTTATTAAATGATTGCTTAATTTTTGTTAAACATAATTATACGCTTAATTTTAAACAAGTCAATACTTTATTTTGAGTTTTATTAGAATCCTCAAGAATCTCTTTTAAGTATCCTAGTGACTAAAAGTTTTCAGGCACCTAAAAATCCGCTTAAAAACTAAGCGGATTTTATGCTTTATCCTAATTCTGTCATGATTTGCTTGATTTGTGCTGCTGTATGTACCCCGGCGACTTGTTTCACAACCTGGCCGTCCTTTTTAAATAAGAGAGTCGGGATACTCATAATACCAAATTGTCGTGCGGTATTTGGATTTTCATCAACGTCTATCTTCACAATTTTCAATTCATCTTCTGGAATTTCTGCAGAAAGTTTTTCCAAAATAGGAGCTTGCATGCGACAAGGACCGCACCAAGTTGCCCAAAAGTCAATAAGAACAAGACCGTCCTTTGTTTCTGCTTCAAATGTTGCATCAGTAATAGCTTTTGTCATCATTTTACCTCACTTTTATTTGTATTGATTTAAATCTTGCTTCATTAGATAAAAGAAAACATCACCGTAAGTCCCTTGGTAATCCAATTCTTGTCCATTAACAAGCAGCTTTTGAACTGGATAATAATCTGCCACATTGATCAAGCAGGCTTGCTGCGATTGCTCAAATTCTTGATAGCTTTCAAACGTTATAACCCTCTCTTGCTTACTAGCATCTAAATAAGTGATTTCAATCATGATCATTCTCCTTTTTACCGTTCGATTACATTTGTAATTTATTTTTGCAAATGTATTGTATCAATAGCTGTTACAATAGTCAAGGGATATGCTTAAGGACAATATTAGTTATCTCTCTATCTAGCCAACTAAAAAGTTAAGAACTGGAAACATGCTACCAATTGTATTAACGGTATATTCTAACAAACTTGTTAAAGAATCATGTCATTCAAAACTAATAAGAAAAGACTATTCCAAAGTGATATACTCCCCATATAGTAGACAGTGAAAAAAACAAATTCACTAAAAACTAGAGGGGCGTTTTCCTATGTCCAAAAGAAGTCCAAAGTCAGTTGAAGAGAAATTGGAGGTTGTCCTGCTGTATCTAGAACAAGGGAAGTCAATAGCTTGTCTGTATAGGAAGTATGAGGTTCTATCATTGGATTCGTAAATACAAACAAGATGGAATTGATGGTCTAGTAAGTCGAACTTGGAAGAAACACAATCAAAAGCTGAAAGAACAGACTGTCTTAGACTATCTCAACGGTTTAGGAAGTCTGGATAACATTATCGAAAAGTATCATATTTCTGATAAAAGTGTTCTTAAACGTTAGATAAACCAATATACTGGTGGTAAAAATTTAAAAGCTACTAATAAAGAAATATCACGTATGAAAGAGAGACATAAGACAAGATTTGAAGAACGGGTGCTACGATTTGAAGAAGTACAAGACCTTTAAGGAGTTAGTCACTGATATTGATGACTACATCCATTTTTACAATCATGAACGTTTTCAAGAGTGCAACAACAGCCTTGCCCTCTTGAAATGAGGAACAAGGCCGTTGCCTAATCTTTTATGATTTCATTGTCCACTTGACAGGGAGCAAATCAACTTGATTCCAAGCCTTTTTGCGATAATCATCTTGCTTATGACTCTAATGATAATTTGATAATATCCCTTCCTGTTTGA
Source organism: Streptococcus sp. HF-2466 (assembly GCF_015594645.1). Lineage (NCBI taxonomy): Bacteria > Bacillati > Bacillota > Bacilli > Lactobacillales > Streptococcaceae > Streptococcus > Streptococcus sp. HF-2466. The sequence continues at coordinate 101,725 of NZ_JADNQU010000005.1, read as the reverse complement.
TTTATGACTGGAGTTCTTGTCTGGCTCTGTCCAGCTCCAGACGGATTTGCTCAAATCCTGTACCACCTAGGGAGTTTCGTCTTTGGACAGCTATATGGGATTCCAGAGCCTGATAGATATCTGGCTCGATTAAGACAGATACTTCTTGATAGCGTTCTAGTGGGATGTCCTGCAGATAGATGTCGGACTTGCTGCATTCCAGGACCAATTTGCCAACGACCTCATGGGCTTCTCGGAAAGGTAAGCCTTTCTTGGCCAGATAGTCTGCCAGCTCGGTCGCATTGGAGAAGTCCTGCTGGGTGGATGCCAGCATGCGCTGGCTGTTGACTGTCATACTGGCCAGCATACCCGCCATGATATCCAGAGACTTCTGGATGGTATCTACCGTGTCAAACATGCCCTCCTTGTCCTCCTGCAGATCTTTATTATAGGCCAAGGGCAGGGATTTCATGACTGTCAAAAGGCTGATAAGATGACCGTAGACTCGGCCGCTCTTCCCCCGAATCAGCTCAGCCATATCGGGATTTTTCTTTTGCGGCATGATGGAGGAGCCGGTGCTGAAGGTATCCGACAGGCTGACAAAGCCGTATTCATAGCTGCACCAGTTGATCAGCTCCTCACAGAACCGGGACAGGTGCATGATGAGAATACTGCTGTTGGACAGAAATTCCAGGATAAAGTCTCGGTCGCTGACCGCATCCAGGGAATTATGATAGATGCCCTCAAAGCCCATGAGCTCAGCTGTCCGCTCCCGATTGATAGGAAAGGTCGTGCCGGCCAAGGCCGCTGCTCCCAGGGGAGACAGGTTCGTATGCTGGAGATTAAAGGCCAGGCGCTGGCTGTCCCGGCTGAACATATGATAGTAAGCCAGGAGATGATGGGCGAAGCTAATAGGCTGGGCATGCTGCAGGTGGGTATAGCCCGGCATGACCGTCTCCACATGCTCCTCGGCCAAGTCCAGCAGGACCTGGCGCAGATGGAGGAGCTTGCCTCCGATCTGCTGGAGCTGGTCCTTGAGGTAGAGGTGCATGTCAGTCGCCACCTGGTCATTACGAGAGCGGGCTGTATGGAGTTTGCCGGCCACTGGACCGATTTTTTCGGTCAGCAGGGCCTCCATGTTCATATGGATGTCTTCATTAATCACATCAAAGCTGATCTGTCCCGCCTCGTATTCCTCCAAGAGCTGGGTCAGGCCGGCCTGGATGGTCTGGGCTTCGTCTGCGTCAATAATCCCGGTCTCTCCCAGCATCTGGACATGGGCCAGACTGCCCTTGAGATCATAGGGGGCCAGGCGGTAGTCAAAGCCGATACTGGCTCCAAATTCCTCTACCCAGCCTTCCAAAGAAGCCTCAAAACGGCCGCCCCATAATTTGTGATTTGCCATAGCTGCCTCCCATTCTAGTCTTGCTTGTGGGCCTGGACTTCGGCATGCACCTTGGATGGCAGGCCCCAGAGCTTGATAAAGCCGATAGCCGCGTCCTGGTCAAAGGTATCCGCACTGGTATAGGTGGCCAGGCTTTCATCATAGAGGGAATTGTCCGACTTGCGGGCCACGACGGTGGCAGAGCCCTTATAGAGCTTGACCTTTGCCGTCCCATTGACCAGCTGCTGGGTTGATTTGAGATAGGCGATCAGGGCTTCTGTCGCTGGATTGAACCAGAGTCCATTGTAGATGAACTGGGAGAGCTCCTGCTCGATCAAGGGCTTAAAGTGAGCCAGCTCTCGGACCATGGTCAGATCTTCGATTTCCTTATGGGCAGCCAGCAGAGTCACAGCTCCCGGACACTCGTAGACTTCTCGGGACTTGATACCGACCAGACGGTTCTCCACATGGTCGATTCGGCCGACCCCGTGCTTGCCTGCCAGGTCATTGAGCTCCAAGATCAAGTCTGCCAGCTTAAAGGCCTGACCGTTGAGGGCGACTGGCACTCCTGCCTTAAAGTCAATCTCAACAAATTCTGGACTGTCAGGAGCATCTTCTGGAGCCACTGTCAGGTCGTAGGCATCTTCCGGGGCGATGTTCCAAGGATTTTCCAGCACACCACATTCATTAGCCCGGCCCCAGAGATTTTGGTCCACTGAGTAGGGACTGTCCAGATCAGCTGGAATAGGCACTCCATTTTCCTTAGCATAGGTGATTTCTTCTTCCCGAGACCACTTCCACTCTCGGACGGGTGCGATGACCTTGATCTGGGGGTCTAGCGAAGCGATAGCCACTTCAAAGCGGACCTGGTCATTGCCCTTGCCGGTACAGCCGTGGGCAATGGTGGTTGCTCCAGTCTGATGGGCAATTTCGACTAGTTTCTTGGAGATGAGCGGTCGGCTAAGGGCGGACACCAGAGGGTATTTTTGTTCGTAGAAAGTGTGTCCTTGCAGGGCAACCAAGACATAGTCTTCCGCAAATTCATCCTTGACATCAATGACGTGGGATTCGATAGCGCCGACCTTGAGGGCCTTGTCATGAATAAAATCCAGATCATTGCCTTCTCCTACATCCATACAGACCGCGATGACATCATAGTCCTTGCTCAGCCAGGTAATGGCGACAGATGTATCCAAACCACCCGAATATGCTAAAATGACTTTTTCCTTGACCATACGATTACCTCTTCCTTCTTCATATTTTTTTATTTTTATACATTCTACTGTATGAAAATACTTATGTCAAGAGAAATTCTAATATTTATTCAAATAAAATAATTTTATCGATTTTTATTCATAAACATTATATTATAAGCTAGATATAGAGAAAACAAAAGGAGTCAATCAAGACTCTCTATTGTACTCGATAAAAAACATCTGGATGATTGGAAATACTTTGTGTAATGATAAAGCGGTCCTGACTGATATCAGTTGGATCCGTTCCATTAACAGCAAGGAATGGTCTTTTGTTTGCATATATTTAACTAAACATGACCTAAAAGTATTGAGAATTTGAAAAAGCACCCTCAAAGCGAGAGTGCTAATTGGAGCTCGGGCTAAATCCTAGTGAAAAAGATGAAACTTATTGTGTTCATCGAACACTGCGTTATTTCTCTATTTTCATACGGATTTTTATGCCTTTAGCATCAGGATTTATCTTGTAATTTAAAACGGCTCTGTTACTAGACAGCAAGTCGCAGATTATACTTGGGTATATCAAGACGAGCTAACAACGTAGCAGACCGTTTTAAATACAAAAGACCTCCCTATAACAGAGAAGCCTTATGTATGACAAGATATGCTCAACTGAACACGACCTAAAAGCGGCGAAAAAAAGATAGATTTTCTGGTGTGCATTGCACACTGCGGCAATCTCCTATTTTCTTCTTGCTTTCTTAACGGTCTTTGTATCTTAAATTAACGACGAAGTCCGAGTGAGTTGATCAATTCACGGTAACGGTTAACATCGTTCTTACGCAAGTAGGCAAGAAGGTTACGACGGCGACCGATTTTTTTCATCAAACCACGGTAAGTAGCGTGGTCTTTTTTGTGTACCTTGATGTGTTCGTTGAGGTGATTGATTTCCCAAGTAAGAACAGCTACTTGTACTTCAACTGAACCTGTATCACCTTCGTGACGTGCATATTGTGCAATAATTTCATTTTTTTTCTCTTTTGAGATTGCCATGATAGACTCCTTTTCTTTACGCTTCATCCGAGTGTTAGGCTTGGCCCACCTAATACCAAGAAAAAGTTATTTGTCTTTAACGACATCCTTATTCTACCAAGAAGGAAAGGTTTTGTCAAATGGGACATTCCGACTTAGAGTTCTACACCAAAAATAGTGAGTTTTTCTAATTCTTCTTTTGTCAAACGACGGAAAGCCCCTAATTCCAAACGCTCATCCAGCATAAGCGGTCCCATAGAAAGGCGTTCCAAATCTGTTACCGTTTTTCCGCAAGCCTGAACCATTCGCTTCACTTGGTGAAATTTTCCTTCAGAAATTATAATCTCCACCAGAGAAGTTTGCTGCTCTTCATTCACTTCTAATATGGTCAGTTTTGCAGGCTGACAGGTAAAGTCTTTGAGCTCTATCCCTGCTTCAAAACGCTCTGCATCTTTTTCAGTCATAATCCCATCTACCTTTGCACGGTAAACTTTTGCTACATGCTTTTTAGGAGACAGCATAGCGTGAGCCAAAGCTCCATTATTGGTTAATAACAAAAGACCATGAGTATCAATATCGAGCCGTCCAACTGGAAAGACTTCTTTCTGACGTGCATTTTCATCCAGCAAATCCAAAACCGTTCGATGCTTATCATCTTCAGTAGCAGAAATGACACCTTTGGGTTTATTTAAAAGATAATAGACAAATCTTTCATAGACTAGAACTCGGTTATTGACCGAAATTTCGTCCTGATTTTCATCTATTTGCACTTTCGCAGATGTTTCTATTTTTCCATTCACCAAAACTTGCTTCTTTTTCAATAGTTGCTTGACTTCTGTTCGTGAGCCAAAGCCCATTTCTACTAAAAACTTATCTAATCGCATCTTTTTCCTCATTTTGTTGATGAGTGACAAAAACAGCTAAAATGGATACTGCTATCATGAGAACTCCTAATACACTAAAAATAAAGGTTGGAACAGAAGAAATGATTCCAATCAAGGATAGGACGAATGTTGACACCGAAGCACCACTACTGCAACCCAAGACAACAATCGCTGTTGCGCGATTGACCAAATGGGCAGGAATTTTCTCTGATACAATATGAAATACAGCTGTTAGAGATACGCTATAAGCAAAACCAGCCAACAGAGCACTTAAACTTAAGAACCAAATGTGGCTCGAAAAGCCAATCATCACTTGACTGAAACCAAAAACAATTCCCGTTACTGTCAATAAGCGATTTTTCAGTAAACTCACTAGACTAGCAAAGCTAACACCAGCTAAAATCCCGATAAGCTGCATACAGCTGAGAATCAAGCTCGCTGTTTCAGCACTTCCCATTTTATTCTGTAAGACAAGACTTGGAATACGTAAATTGATAGCGACATTGGTACACACAATCATTCCAGCTATAAAAGCCAACAATATGCTTAAACGCACTTGTTTTGTGGTCATTTTCTGAGCAGACTTGAGATGCTTATGTTTGTCTGTTTTGCTTTTTTCGTAAGGAACAAACAAAAGATACAATGCTAAAACAATAAAGCCAACTGTATAAACCAGAAAAGTAGTTGTCCAACCAAAACGCAAAAGTTGCCCAACCGCTAAAGTCAACAAAGCCATCCCAACAACTTCTGCTGACCCACGGTAGCCCAACATCTGCACACGCTCTCTCCCTTGGAATCGCTCACTAATAATCGCAATTGCTCGAGGGTTCATCATCCCTAGACCTAAACCAAAAACAAATCGCGAAGCAAAAACGAGACCATAAGCTTGATTGAAAAATGGGATGAGGCCACAAATAGAAAACAACAATAGTCCTAGTATAATCATTTGCCGCTCAGATAAAAAACGCTCCAAAATACTATTAAAAATCAGCAAAGACATAATCCCAATGGACGGCAAGGAGACTAATAACTCTACTTGACTAGAGGAATAATTCTTATAAAACTGAGACATTGCTGGTAAGGCGCTGGAAATTGAAAATGCCGTTGTTAACACAAATGATAAAGCCAGAATACTAGCTTTCTCCATGAATCTTTTCATCTTATCTTCTTTCTAAAATCACACTATCCCTATCATACAGTTTTTTATGAAAAGACGCAATCTGATAATCCACAAAGTTAAAGCAAACACCCCCTAAGTTGCTATTTTTATATCAACTTAAGGGGAAACTTTATAGGCTCTATAATTTCTGTAGTGGGTAACACCACCGCAGAGATTATGGAGTTATTTTTGTGTATACAAAAAGTCCCCTATGACCTATAATGAAAAGCGTTTAGACAACTCATTAGAAAGACTCATATGGAACAACTCGGTTTTATCACAAAACTTCTTGGAATTAAAGACCAAAATATCAAAATAGACAATCTTTTTGATGGCGGTACTCACAAAGAAATTATGGCCCGCCTTGACTACGATGCCCCTCCATGCCCTGCCTGCAAGGGACAGATGACCAAATACGACTTCCAGAAACCTTCTAAAATCCCTTATCTGGAGACAACGGGATACAAAACTCTTATCCGACTCAAAAAGCGTCGCTTTCGCTGTAAGAACTGTGGAAAAATGGCTGTCGCCGAAACCTCCCTCGTCCAGAAAAATCACCAAATTGCCGCCGCAGTCAAACAAAAAATCGCTCAATTACTGGTTGAGAAACAAGCCATGACTGATATTGCCCACAGGCTCTCTATCTCAACTTCAACCGTCATTCGCAAGCTCAAGGAATTCAAATTTGAAACGAACTGGCAGAGACTGCCAGAGATTATGAGCTGGGATGAGTATCGCTTCAAGAAAGGGAAGATGAGCTTTATCGCTCAGGATTTTAATACCAATGAGATCCTGACCATCCTGGACGGCAGAACCCAAGCGGTCATTCGAAATCATTTTCTACGCTATCCTAGACAGGTTCGTAGGAGGGTCAAAGTGATGACCGTGGACATGTTCAGTCCTTACTATCAGCTGGCCAAGCAGCTTTTTCCGCATGCCCAAATCGTTCTGGATCGTTTTCACATTATCCAGCACCTCTGCCGGGCTATGAACCGCGTCCGCATCCAAATCATGAACCAATTCGACTGAAAATCTCAGGAATACCGAACTTTCAAACGCTACTGGAAGCTCCTTCAACAGGATAGCCGCAAGCTTAGCCATAAGCGTTTTTACAGACCAGCTTTTCGGGCTCATTTAACCAATCAGGAGATTCTTCATAAACTGCTCAGCTATTCAGATCAACTTCGATTTACCAGCTTCTGCTCTTTCACTTTCAGGAAAAGCAAGCTGATCATTTCTTCGATCTGATTGAGGAGATTATTTCGGATGTTCACCCGATTTTTCAGACAGTCTTTCGGACTTTCCTGAAGGACAGAGACAAGATTACCAACGCCTTGGAACTACCCTACTCCAACGCCAAGCTGGAAGCAACTAACAATCTCATCAAGGTCATTAAGCGAAACGCTTTTGGATTCAGGAACTTTGACAACTTTAAGAAACGCATTCTCATCGCTTTGAACATCAAAAAAGAGAGAACGAATCTCGTCCTCTCTCAATCTTAGCTTTTCATTAACCCACTACAGTTGACAAAGAGCCGAATTTGGTCAAATTGATAGGTTCTTAAAACTTCTACTAAAATGGTTTCTTTTGTTTTCGGAAAAACTGTCAATTTTAATTTTTTTGAACTTTTTAAATCTGTTTCTCCCAAAAGATAAACCGTATCCTTTGGAAAAGCTTCTTGTATAAACTTTTTGGTTACATATCCCGTATTTCCAAATAGTAGAATTTTCAATTTTTTGTTCCTCCTAAAAAGTAATTTATTTTGTTACTAATAATATTTTAGGTGTCCAACTAAATATCATACATATTTTTGCTAAAAATATCAAGCAAAATAGACTAATTTTTTACTAATTTATTTCGTGTTTTCTCCACATATTCATTACACGCTATTTCGATTTCTTTCTTTCTCCTTTATTTTGTGTTATATTTATCATATACAAAGAATTTAATTTGGAATAGAAATCCATTTTTAGAACGAAGGAGAAAACATGTCTGTTATTGAAAAATTAACAAAACCAGCTCACTTGATTGATATGAATGACATCATTCGTGAAGGAAATCCAACGCTTCGGGCAGTCGCTAAGGATGTCACCTTTCCACTTACAGAGCAAGAAGTTATCTTGGGTGAAAAAATGCTCCAATTTTTGAGAAATTCACAAGACCCTGCAACTGCTGAAAAAATGGGACTTCGTGGTGGCGTTGGTCTAGCTGCACCTCAGCTAGATCTGTCAAAGCGGATTATTGCTGTATTGGTGCCAAACCTGCCAGACAAAGAGGGCAATCCACCAAAGGAAGCCTATGCTTTGCAAACGGTTATGTACAACGCTAAAGTAGTGGCACATTCTGTTCAAGATGCCGCACTCGCTGAAGGGGAGGGCTGCTTGTCAGTTGACCGTGAAGTGCCTGGTTATGTCGTGCGCCATGCACGCGTCACTATTGAATATTTTGACAAAGAAGGTGAAAAACACCGTATCAAACTCAAAGGATACAACTCAATCGTGGTTCAACACGAGATTGACCACACCAACGGCATTATGTTTTACGACCGCATCAACGAAAAAGATCCTTTCGCGATCAAAGAAGGCATGTTAGTGATTGAATAATAAATAAAAGGGAATCTCTGATATAACAGCATTCCCAATTAAAATTTCTTTATAAAAGCACTATAACTCAAGAATACAAATAAAAAGAACAACTTTGGCTTCTGATAAACAGAAAATCAAGGTTGTTCTTTTTTGTAGTTATCGTGTGAATCTGTCTCAGACGCACTCCTTTATGATGACAAGCAATTTTAACGCAACTGCTATCGCACAAAACAAAGCACCGTTTTGAGGTGGTAGATAGAACTTGTGAAGCAAGTCTCATCTTCATTCGCCTTTGAAACTCCAAAGAGCAATTTTGATGAAACCTTCGTTTTCTGCATTCACTATCTAAACAGTCTGAAAAACAGTTAAGTCGCCTTATGGGGCGAGACTATACAGAACATTTTGTACCGAAGCCTTGAAATAAGAAAGCTGAGATTAACATTTTCGAATTTTAATTCCTTTGTGGGCGACTGCACTAGCAATTGTAGGTATCGGTCTCACTCCTATTTTTAGAAGTCAGCTTCCTCTTTCCCAGAAAATAGCTAAAAGAATAATCGCTCCCAACACAGACGGTATAACCGCTGTATCTGACAGATGAGGTCCCCAGTTACCAAAGAGCATTTGCCCAAGCCAGGCCCCAAACCAACCTAGTAAGATCTTGCCAATACAACCCATTCGTTCCCCACGATTGGTGATTGCTGCTGCAATCAGACCAATAATGAAGCCGACAAACATACTTCCAATCATTTAGTTATCCTTCCTGATTATTCACAACTGGTACTATTGCATTATTTTTTATGCCAACAATAATTTTTCTTGTTTTTGAAAGAACAGGCACGACTTGCTAGCACAGCCAAACTGACCAATACTACCGAAGCAAGAACAGTCTTTCCAGAAAATTCAAGCGCATAATGAAAATCTCTTTGGGATTTTTTATCTTCAGCTGAAATCATTAACTTCATAATGTATCCTTTCTATTTGTAAATAGCTTACAAAGAACAACAAGAATCTATAAATTTTGTAAAAAATTTTACAAGTAGTAATTTTGAGGCAGAACCTTTCAAAAAACAGCTAGCTACTCGCAATAAATCATTACCATGAAAGATTGCAAAATCAATCATATTTCGCAAATGAATAAGCAAAAATTCTAGTTTAGTGGCAGCTGCCGTTGATGAAATTCCTGTCTTTCATCAAAAGAAGAAGTTTTAGAATAAATCGTCAAAGAGACTGAGCTGATTGTCTTCTGGCATATTGACTAGAATACCCATTTCATCCATTTTATCGACTAGAGTAGTGGACAAGCCGCCACGCTTGCGCAATTCGGTTTTTGAAAGAAATTCTCCTTCTGCACGCGCTTTAACCAATTGTTTTGCAACGTTGTCTCCCAATCCATCCATAGCAGAAAATGGAGGAATTAAGCTATCTCCGTCAATAAGAAATTCTGTCGCATCACTCTTATAAAGATCGAGTTTGCCAAATTTGAAGCCTCTCTCCAACATTTCATTGACGATTTCTAGAGTTGTATAAAGGTCAATTTCAACATTGGAAGCTTCATTATTTTTGCGTTTTTCAGAGATTTCGTTCATCTTGCGCTTCACTGCATCTAGTCCATTACTCATGACTTTGATGTCAAAGGCTTTGGCACGGATAGAAAAGTAGGCACAGTAGTAATAAATTGGATGATGCACCTTGAAATAGGCCACCCGCAAGGCCATCATCACATAGGCAGCCGCGTGAGCTTTGGGGAACATGTATTTAATCTTTCCACAAGATTCAATATACCACTCAGGTACATTGTTTTCCTTCATAGCAGCGATGTAGCCATTTCTTTCCTCATCAGAAATTTTGAGCCACATGCCTTTCCGCACCCGTTCCATAATAGTAAAGGCCATTTTAGGCTCTAAGCCCTTGTGCATCAGATAGACCATAATGTCATCCCGACAACCGATAACGGTGGACAGGTCAGCAATTCCCTGCTTAATCAAATCTTGTGCATTGCCCAGCCATACATCGGTACCGTGAGACAAGCCTGACAATTGGAGCAATTCCGCAAAGGTCGTTGGATGAGTCTCGTCTACCATACCTCGCACGAAATTAGTTCCAAATTCAGGAATCCCCAGCATACCAGTCGGCGTGCCAATCTGCTCCTGCGTTACTCCGAGAACATCTGTCCCAGAAAAGAGAGCCATCACTTCTTGATCGTCCATTGGAATTTCATTGGGGTCAATACCTGACAAATCCTGCAATTTCCGAATCATGGTCGGGTCATCATGACCGAGTACATCTAGTTTTAAGACATTTTCATCAATATCATGGAAGTTAAAGTGAGTTGTTTGCCATTCAGCAGTCAAGTCATCTGCTGGGTATTGAACCGGCGTAAAATCATAAACATCCATGTAATTTGGAATAACGACGATTCCTCCTGGGTGCTGTCCAGTCGTTCGTTTGACACCTGCTGCACCTTGCGCTAATCGTTCTACTTCTGCATCACGATAAAATTTATTATAATCCCGCTCATAACCTTTCACAAATCCATACGCTGTTTTGGCAGCAACTGTACCAACAGTACCCGCACGAAAGGCGTATTCTTCACCAAAAATGTCTCGGACATCCAAGTGGGCACTGGGTTGATCTTCACCAGAAAAGTTCAAATCAATATCGGGTACCTTGTCACCATCAAAACCAAGGAAGGTTTCAAAGGGAATATCTTGTCCATTTTTACTCAATTTATGTCCACAATGTGGGCAATCTTTATCTGGCATATCAAAGCCTGAACCGTAAGAACCGTCCGTAATAAATTCTGAATACTGGCATTTGCCACAAACATAGTGAGGAGATAAAGGGTTTACCTCAGTAATCCCAATCATGGTCGCCACAAAACTAGAGCCGACCGAACCACGTGAACCCACCAGATAGCCACGCTCATTTGAACGCTGTACCAACATTTGCGAAGCCAGATAAATCACGGCAAATCCATTCCCCAAAATGGAGGATAATTCCCGCTCAATTCGTCGGTCTACAATATCTGGTAGTGGATTTCCATAAATTTCAAAGGCTTTGGCATAAGTCATCTCAGCGACTTTTTCCTCTGATTTGTCAATAAATGGTGTATAAAGGTCACCTTTCACCACCTCAATCGGTTCAAAGGTTGCTGCCAATTGATTTGGATTATCAATAACCACCTGCCGAGCTAATTCTTCACCTAAGAAGGCAAACTCATCCAACATTTCATTGGTTGTGCGGAAATGCGCTTTTGGAAGTGGAGCTGGTTGAGCATTTTCGCCATGCCCAATGGTACGGTTAATCATCGCCCCTTGCCCTAGACTACGGACAATAATTTCCCGATAAATTTCTTCTTCAGGCTCGATATAATGCACATCACCTGTAGCAAGAACAGGCTTGTCTAATCGATTTCCCACTTCAATCAAATTTTTGATAATGGTGTGAAGCTCTTCGACATCCTTAACCTGCTCTTTGGCAATCAACGGTGCATAAATTGCTGGAGGCATGATTTCAATAAAATCGTAGTATTTTGCGACTTCCACTGCAGCATCAACGCCTTGCGAAACAACTGCGTCAAACACTTCTCCTTCCGAGCAGGCTGTTCCTAAAATCAAGCCTTCTCGGTACGCATCCAAAACTGTTCGCGGGATCCGCGGTACGCCTTCAAAATACTTTGTATTAGACAAACTGACTAATTTAAAAATATTCTTCAAACCCGTTTGATTTTTTACATAAATTGTAGCGTGTTTGACCCGCGCTTTTTTATAGGAGTTTTCATCCACCAAATCTGTGTTTAGCTTTTGAAGATTGGTGACCCCTCGTTTTTCTGCCGCATCGTTAATGAAAATAAAGAGCAGGCGTCCTGTCGCTTCCGCGTCATAATTAGCCATGTGATGATGATCAAGCGATACTTGAAAACGCTTAGTCAATGGTCCCAAACCGTGGCGCTTGTATTCTGGGTAGAGATTACGGGCAAACTCCAAGGTATCAATGACTGGTTGCGTGATCTGTGGCAACCCATGCCGTTCATAATTGACATTCATAAATCCCACGTCAAAAGTGGCATTGTGGGCAACGAGCACCGTATCTTGACAGAAGTCTTGAAATTCCCGCAAGACCTGCTCGAGCGGCTTCGCATTTTTGACATGCTCGTCTGTAATCCCCGTCAAATCTGTCGTAAAGGCACTCAAAGGATGACCTGGATTGATAAACTCGTCAAACTCGGCAATGACATTCCCCTTGTACATCTTACTTGCCGCGACCTGAATCAAGTCATTGTAAATAGCAGACAAACCGGTAGTTTCCACGTCAAAGACAACATAAGTGGCTTCCTTGAGCTCCATATCCACTTCGTTATAGGTAATAGGAACTCGGTCTTCCACGATATTAGCTTCCATGCCGTAAATCAGCTGAATACCAGCTTTTTTAGCAGCTTTATAGCCATGCGGAAAGCTCTGTACATTGCCGTGGTCAGTAATCGCAACTGCCTTATGTCCCCACTTAGCGGCTGTCGCAATCAATTCCTCCACTTCTGGAAGAGCATCCATGGTTGACATGTTGGTGTGCGCGTGAAATTCAATCCGCTTCTCACCTTCTGGCATCAAGTCTTTCCGCTCATAATGTGTCACTTCTTGCACATCTTGGACATTCATGGTCAAGTCATGCGTGAAGTTATTCATTTCAATATTGCCACGCACACGCAACCAAGAATTTTTCCTAATGATGTCAAATTTTTTGGCTTCTTCTTCGTTTTTAAACCACTTCTGAAGGGCAAAACTAGAAGTATAATCAGTCATCTTAAAGTTAATCAGCACACGCCCTGTGCGAGTAACTTTTTGCTCAAGATCAAAGACCATACCTTCAAAGACAATGCGATTTTCCTCGGTCTGGATGTCAATCATCTGCGTAATCTCTGCCTTGTCCAGCTTTGGTCGAGCAGCCGCTTTTCGTGCTTGAAAATCAGAGTAGCTTGGTTTTTCCTCAGCTGGTGGTGCCATTTGTTGCAGCGCTTCGACAGCTTTTAGCGCCTCGTCATTAGCCGCTTGCACAATCTTTTCTTTTTCAGCTTGGAAAGTCTCAACTTGTTGCTGAGTTAAGGCGTCACTTGCTTTGACCCGACAGTGAAAATGCGGAAAGCCAAACTTCACCAATTGCTTGGCTAAATTTGGCAAATGGGTTTTCCGAAAATGCTCCGTATCAATACTGGATGGCCCCTCAATCCAGAGCTGATCGCCCTCAGCATGCACCTGTAGCTGTTGGTACATACTACGAAAGCCTTGACTAGCACAAGGTCCTTCTGTAAAAGCCTCTTTGTAATAAGCCTGCAACAGCTCCTCTGTAAAATCTTGATTGACAGCCTTAATTTCAAAAATAGCTTGGTTGCCCGTCTTAGAAAATTCTTCATTTAAACGTTTTTTTAATTCTTGAAACAACTCAATGGGTAAAATTTCTCCAAAAGCAAACTGAAATTCCCAAACATGACTGACGGTATGCACTAAAACTTGCTCAATTTCTGCATGTAAAAAGGCACTTGATTGTCTCATATCAAGTGGCATATCAATTTGATTCATTAAAATTTCAAACGTAGATGACATCTTTTTTCCTCGTATTGTAATGAAACTATTTTACCATAAAACAAATGAATTTTCGATTAAAAAATAGATAAGGAATATCCCTCATTGTTTTTAATATAAACCAATCATCTCATCAAGGACATCAAATGCTAAGCTTTTGGTTTCCGGAACTTTGACAATTTTAAAACGAAAATTCTCATCGCTTTGAACATCAAAAAAGAGAGAACCAATCTGATTCTCTCTCGCACTTAGCGATAGGTTACCCACTACAGTTGACATTGAGTCTGTTTTCCCTTTTATTTTTTATATCCTTCTAATGCTTTTTGACGTTCTTCAGTTTGGCCTTTCGCATCTAATTTTTTACCTTTATAAACAGTGCTTTCCCATGAACCGTACATTGGATTTGGGAAGATGATGAACTTTTCACCGAATTCGTTCTTTAATTCTTCTAATTTCTTACTTCGTTCTTCTGCTGATGTTTTTGAGAAATCCGCAAAGTCAACGAGGTTATCACCTAAAAGCATGGCCAAATTCGTCGTTTCTTGTACTTTCTGACGGCGACCTTCTTTTGATTTCACACCTTTTTCTAAGAACATCAAATGGTCTTTCCCTTGTACTGGAATGCCTTCTTTTTCCAAATTCTTAATTGTCGCATCTACCTGACTCGCATCACGGTCAGAAACATAGTAGATTTGAACACCGTTTTGATGTGCATACTGGAGAAATTCTTTGGCACCAGGAACCGCCTTAGCTGAAGCCTTTTTCACCCATGCATCCCAATTTTTAGGATTAAAGGCCGTACCGTCTTTGACATTTTGAACTTGATAAGGACTGTTGTCTAATACTGTTTCATCTAAGTCAAGAACGATTGAGTAAGGCTTATCTGTCGGTTTTTGCAACAATTCTTTCAAACGATTCGTTGCAACATTATAACCTTGCAGGTACAGCGCTTTAGCTTCATCTGACTTTTGATACCAAAGAGTGGACATGGTATTTTCCCTTGACCGCAATTGGTCATAAGTCATGGTGACTTTACTGTCAGATGTGTTACTTTGCGCAGCCTTATTGTCTGTCGTCTTCGTTCCACAGCTGGTCAATAAAATAACCGAAGCAAGAGCAGAGAAAATTGTGATTGTGGCTTTAGATGATTTCATAAAACCAATCCTCCTAATATTAATCTATCAAAATTATAGCGCTTTCATAAAGACGTTGCAAGATATCTGTCTAAATGTAGGAGAAAAATAGATTTGCAAAAGACAGTTAACAAGTTCATCTAAAATAATGAGCTGTAAGGAGCTTAGAATCCCTACAGCTCATGAACCTTCAATCTTTATTTCTTTTTTTAAGGACAACTACACTTGATAACAACAAGCCAATTCCTGCTAGCACGCCAGCAATGGAAATTGTCGTCCCTGTGGACGGTAAAGTCTTATCTGCTTTTCCAGCTCCTGCTTGCTGTTGCTGCGTCTGACTAGCTGAAGTATTTGACTGTGTTGACGAAGTCGTTGTTTGACCAGACTCTCCTTTCGGCGTAGAAGGCTTGGTTTGATTTTGTTCTTCTTTTGGTTTTTCTTGATTTGGTTTGCTATTTTTTTGAATGCGTAAAATCGTCGCTGTCAATGGTGCTAAGGTAACCCCATCTGCTCCTAAGGTCACACCAGCTGGATTTGAAATAGCCGTTACCCCTGCGGTATTACCGTCTGCTACGACTTGAGCATTTGCCAAATGCTTGTAGGCTTCGCCAAAGTTAAACTTCCGCTCCTTGTTATCCGCATTAACAAAGACAGCGTAAATGTCTCCATTTGAAGCCACAACTTGGTATCCAAGAACCGTATCCTCTTTTTCAACCCCGTCTTTGCCCGGCTGAGTGATTAAAGTGACATTTTGATCGACTTCGGCTTTGGTCTTGCGTGTAAAGGCATCTGTTGACTTCCGCAAAGCAATCAGCCCTTTCACATAGTCGCGGCTCTTCGTATTCTCAGGGAATTTGTCACTGTTTGTTGCCTTCGTCCAGTCAAAATGATTGACTGCATCGCTCGAATCATAAGAGTCGTGGATAAAGTAAGGATATTCAAATGGTGTTCCGTCCGCATTGGTCAGCAGGTGTGATTTATTTGGTACTTTGTCTTCTGAAACCGGATATTTATAAGCTGGGTCACGGAATTGCTTGGTTCGTCCGTATTCTTGCCCAGAGTGAAGGAATGGCGTACCTTGAGAAGTAAGGACCATTAGATTGCCCAAACGCAGGCGACGGTGAATTTCTTTATTGTTCGCTGCGATAGCTGGATCTTTTTTAATGGATTGAGCAATCACATCAAAGAGGGTCAAATTATCATGCGCAGCAATGTACTGAATCACATCTCCCGGATCATCTGCTTCAAAATTCGTTGGTTGCGCCTTGATGTTTTTGAAAACATCTTCGACATTGCGTTTTCCACCTGTGATAAAGGCAGGCGCTCCTTCGTTCGGATAACCAGATTTCAAGGTATTTCGAATATCATCTGAGAATACACCGACTGTATCGGTAGATTTCATCCAAGATTGATCCGCTGGTTGGACTGGTTTATTTTCATCTCCAGCGTAAGTCTTCCACCCCTCACCTAGCATCACCAGATTTGGATTGAGCTTTTTAGCCTCCTCATACGCTTTTTGAATGGATTCTGCATCGTGATCTCCCATCATATCAAAACGGAAGCCATCCACTTTGTATTCGCTCGTCAAATATTTGATAGAATCCACCAAAACACGACGGCTCATGTAGTGCGTCGTTCCCAAACGTCCGCCACCAAAACTAGTTCTAGGAGTGCCGTCTGCATCCATAAAGTGATAGTAATTCGGCTCTAAATCTTCAAAAATAGAGGTCTTTGCCGTGTGATTATAAACCACATCCATAATCACACCCATTCCGCGCTTGTGAATTTCATGAACAAGATTTTTAAATTCTTCAATACGCTTAGCTGGATCTGTCGGATTGGTTGAATACATTCCTGTCAAGGAGAAGTAGTTTTGTGGATCATAACCCCAGTTGTAGTTGCTATTGCTAGAAGCATACTTGTCCAATCTCTCGGCATTTTTCAATTCATTGACAAAATAATAACTTAAAACCGGCAGTAACTGAATATGAGTGACCCCAAGTTCTTTTAAATAGTCCAATTTTTCAACGAAAGCTGAGAATGTTCCAAATTGAGACTTCAAATCCTTAGAAATAGCTGCGTCAGAAGTAAAATCACGGACGTGCGTTTCGTAGATAACTGCATCCCCCCGACTCTTGAAGCCTGGAATGTTCGCATAGGCCAGATTTTTCGGACCAAGCTCACTTGGGTCAACAAAGGCTGCCTTTGCAATCTTGTAAGACTCACCTTTTTCGGCATCTTCGCTGTTCCAAGCTGCCAAAGATTTGGCATACGGATCCAAAGCTAGTACTTTTTTATCACCTCGCGTGATTTCATAATGATAAAAATAACCGCGATAATCCTTAATTCCTAGATTTGTTTGCGATGTCAATGTTGTCTTCCAAGTACCAGCTTCTCCTTTTGTCATCGCTACCTTACCAACTACTTTGTTCTGATCATTTTTATCATAAACAACCAAATCTACCTGATCCGCACTTGGTGACCAAAAGGTAACATCCACTTTCGTGCCTTTTTGGCTAACACGCGCACCCAATTCACCATCATATTTGTAGAGACTATCCTTCAACTGCCAATTCATACTGGTTTTAAATTGGTCGTTGCCATACTTTACCGTATAAGGAGCTTGCGCTTGTCCAAAGTCTCCTATGATTTTTGCTTTCTTTGTTTTGGGATCAAGCACAATGTCTTTCACAACCACTTCTTTACTATCCTTGTCTGTAATTTTTAGATTTTTTAAAATATCTTCTTTTTTGGCATTTTCAAGAGTTGAAAAAGTTGCTTCAATCTCTGTCAAGCTGACATGCTGGGCTCCTGTCATACGAATATCATTAACAAAATAAGGATTCGTATAAATGTTTGGATCTGCATCACGAAGGAAAATTTGACTATTTTTCTTCAAATTTGTCAGATTATAATCCTGCGGTTGAATCTTTACATCGTCACCTGATTTGCTTTCATCTAAAAGCAGAAAACCAATTGCTTTTGCAGCATCTTTTAAAGGAACATCTACATAGCGACCATACTTGCCTGTTTTTTCGGAATCCACTCCGTCAGGCCAATTTTTGCTAGGATTTCCTACATCTCCCCAAAGCCAAAGAGACTTCTTGTCATAATTCCCGTCTGTCCGATAATAATTGACTCGCACCATGCCCTCTTTTAGAGGCTCATAGGTATGAGGATTGTAATCCTTGTCAAACCAGACCTCATTCATATTCGGGCTGAGCAATTCAATCGTCTTGTCACCTGTTAGATTTGTACCTGCTGTATTATTGATTAAGAGACTAATCTTGCTCCGTTTTTGTGCCATTTTGATATCAAGATAATAGCCATAATCATCCTTTTTAGCCGTTGAAAAGCTGGTTGCTCCTGTTGGCCAGCTACCTTTTTGGCTGGAAGGTGTTTCCACATCATCCCAGGTCCACAAGCCAAGACTAGCTAAATTCTCCGACGGAAGTGTCTTAAAATGCAGACGAATGCTGCCCTCTTCAATTTTGTCTTCTTTAGCTGGCGTCGCAGCTGATGCAACTTTCTCAACAGGCTTCGTTGCCGTTTTTTCTTCTGCTGCTTGTGCAGTTTCCTTTTCCGTTGCTTGAGCTTCCGTACTTGAATCTGTCGTTGAAGCTGGGGTATTTTCTCTTACGGAGTGAGCTTGGGTCAAGTCAAGTTTTTCTGATGAGCTTTCCTCAGTTGAAGCTGTACGTGAAGAATTGGCAACACTAGATGTTGACAAAAGCGAGCTGGTTGCTTGCCCTTGATTTTCCGACTTTTCCGAAACGACTGCTTGATGATTCGTCACTTCTACTTTATCAGACCGCTCACTTGTTGGTGATGTTGGTTGCACCGTTTCAATAGATGTGTTTTCGACACTATTTGCTTCCTCTGCTTGCGCTAAGACATTCCCCGCCAAAAAAACACTAGCAGAAATAGCAATAGACGCTACCCCTACTTTTAATCTGCGGATTCCAAAATGCTGACGCTTCTCAGCTGTTCGAGATTGTAAACGATAAACTTTCTTCATAAAAAGAAAACTCCTTTATTTTTTAGTTGCACAAATATTTTTAGGCTAGTGCAAACGTTTTCTGTAGATGTTATATACATTTATCAACAAAATGTAAAGGTTTTCAAACAAAAGATCTCTGTTTTTTTGACAGAGATTAAATGTGTTTTCTATTTTATTTATGTAAGTTGCTTTTAACAGCCAACTTAGCGTCCACTTAAAATCCAATACTCGCTAACCATTTAGTGGCTTCTGTTTGGTTAGACAATACACGCCCTCGAGCGCTATTTTTCACCATTTGATCAATGACCGCTTGAGCTTCACTATAAGTAGAGCCACCAGAAGTTGCGAAAGTTGCAACCCGTTTGCCAGCTAAATTCAGATTTTCCATTACTGTCTGAATAATACGTGGCGGACGTCCCCACCAAATTGGATGGCCAATAATGACTTGGTCATACGATGTCAAGTCAGGTAGCTCGCCTTTATAGGTAGGACGAGCACTTTCATCGCCTTGTTCGATATTAGCGCGACTTGTTGGATTATTCCAATTCAAGTCGGCATTCGTATAAGGAACAGCTTCTACGATTTGGTAGACATCAGTACCTAATTTACTAGCAATGACTTCTGCTACTTTTTCAGTCGTGCCTGTTTTTGAAAAATAAAGAATAATTGTTTTTGCCATGATAAACCTCCTTTTGTAGCTATCATTTAGCAGCTTTGCAGTTATCGAAAACACTGACTGTTTTCCAAACTTATTTTAGATTTTCTCAAGAATGCGCTTCAGAAAGATTGGTTTGGACTTGCTTGAGAATAGCACCGTTAAAACCTTGAGGGTTTGGATGAGTAAAAACAATTAAGATTTTCATGACCGTTCTCCTTTTATATAGACATCAAGCATATGCTCAATGTTAGTCTGGATGGCTTTGTTGTCAAGGTCACGTCCAATGGGACTGTTCGCCAAAACAGCAAGACCTGAAATAAAACTCCAAAAGTGAGACAGTATTTCAGCTTCGCTGTTGGTAAAGCCTTCATCCTTACGAAGCTCTAAAACAATCCGTTTAAATGCAGCGAATCCTGGCAAATCAGAATCCAGCGAAATAGTATCCTGAGTGACTTTTATATACTTAAAAGGAAATTTAATAAAGAGGGCTTCAAAGAAATAGGGGTAAGCCTTCGCAAAGATGATAAAGTTAAAGCCCATTTGGGCCAGTTGATTCCGCGCAGAAGCCTTCCAATCGATCTCTTTTTGGATTTCTTGGTTGAGAAAAACAGAAAGGCGTTTTAAAACGACTTTTAAATAGTTTTCTTTACTTTCAAAATGCCGGTAAGGAGTGCCGTGAGTAACACCGCAGGATTTAGCGACAGTCCTCAGTGATAGTTGGTCGATACCATGGTCTTCAATCTCTTTAATCCCCGTCTGGATCAGTCTTTTTTTAACTCTGCCGTATTTCGTTTCATTTTTTCCCTCAAAAAGTATACAATGTCTACTTTTTCTTGTCAATATTTTCTGTTTAGAAAAATTTCAGTAAAAAAGAGGATGGGACAAAAGTCCAACCTCAAATATAAAAAGCGAACAAAACTAGTTTTCTGGCAATCAGAATTCTGCTTTGTTCGCTTGTCGCATTTAATTATAGATTTGAAGGGCTTAATAATTAAGATTTTTAAAAATTGAAATCTTTTTGTCCCAAACTCTTCTTCTTTATTAAATAAGTAAGCTAATTTGAAAAACAACAAGTCTCTTATCGCTGGATAAACTCTGATTTGAACACAATGGTTTTTTTCTCTTCAGATAAAACTCGCTTGAAACTTTCCTGACCCAGCTGATAGGATTTGTTGTCAATGGTAGAAAGACCCAGAAGGCGTCCAGCCAGCATATTTTCTTGCCCCATAATGAAGGGTAGCTGTTTCCCAGCTTCCTCATAAACCTGCAAAAACCCTGCTGCCATGTCATCCCCATTTGAAAAAATACAGTCAATCTCCGGGTGTTGCCAAAGTTCGGAAGCTTTCTGATAAGCATCCTCTTCTATAGCAACGTCTTCAATAATCACCGGTTCATGCTCCGAGCCGTAGACTTCATCATAAGCCTCCCTGACCATACGATAGGTGGAACTGCGTTTGTCTTTACGGGTGAAATAAGGGCTAAATGTTGATAACCCAGTTCCTTCAACCAGCGAAAAGCTTCTCTGCAAGCTGGTTTGCGATCCACATAGACACTACTCAGTTGAGAATGATTTACCGTTTCTAAGCAGACAATATTTCCGTACTTAGCATAGGAAGCAATGGTTTCCAAACCTATGCTTCGTGAGGTGAAAATCAAATGATCAAAAGCCTGACCTCGCAATTGTTCCAGGTACTGAAGCTCTAGTTCTTTGTCATACTGAGACGGCAAAAGCAGCAAATTATAGGCACTTCTCTGCGCTTGATCCAACATGCCGTTGATGAGCTTGGTAAAATAAGTGTGACGCACATGAGGAATGACTACACCCACTTTATAAGTATTGCCCAAACTCAGTTCTTTTGCGACTAGATTTGGAGTATAGTCCAGTTCTCTGACAATTCGTAGGATTTTCTCCCGTGCCTCATCTGACACATATGGGTGATTGTTGAGCACGCGCGACACACTGGACACCGAATAGCCGCTCAACTTCGCTATTTCTCGAATATTGGTCATCAAGTTCCTTTCTGATTTTCAACACTTAACTGACGAGATACCTGTGAATTCCGTAACCAACTCCGTCCTCATCGTTACTCTTGGTAATTTTAAAAGCATGTGCCTTCACATCTTTAAAGGCATTGTCCATGACAATCGGAAAACCAACCATTTCTAGCATCGGAATGTCATTGTGACCATCACCAAAGGCAGCTGTTTCTTCTTTTTTTAGATTTTCTTTCCGACTAATGTAATCAATCCCTGATGATTTTCGAGCTTCTTTGCTAATGATTTCTAAATAAAACCGACCAGAACGCAGAATTGTAACACTAGTTAGTCCTAGACTATTCAGATAAGTCTGCAAATCTTGCATTTCTTCCTCTTCAAAACTAATCATCATGATTTTAAACAGATTATCACAAGCTGAACTTCATCATGAACCTGAGTCGGTGCCTGATGAGTCAAGTCGTATTCGTAACAAATTCTTTCATCTACTGTATCACAATACCAATGATTCAAGTCATAATAACTGAGACTTGACCTGCTGAAAATGCTACCGCACCGCCTGTAAAATCGTTGCCGCGGTCTGCTTGAAAATAATCTTGGTGTGCAGCGGACGAATTTGATGATTGACAACCTCATAAATCAAACCACCATTAAAGCCCACTTGCGGACCTTGCAAACCCAACAATTCAATAGCCTCACGCATCTCCATTGGCGCACGCGCAGAGACCAGCGTAATCGGAATATCTGCTCTGCGAATGCGTCTGGCATTCCTTTCGGAAACTTGCCCCTTTGAATTTAAAAGTGCCCCATCCATATCAGTAAAAATACGTTTAATCGTTCTTGTTTGCATGATTTTTCTCTCCTTTTCTTTATGGATTTGCGCTCCACTCCGAGTTCAAATCTTATTTCTTCGCTAGCTTGACTTCATTGTACAATCTGGAACGCGTTCCATGTCAAGAGGAAAATGAAAAAAAGTGAATTAAATTTTTTAGAGGTAGCAAAATGAAAATGACCTTTAAAAAGGGAAAAGTTCTGACTTAGTTTAATCACTATAATCTTTTAAGTAGGCTCTTAATTCTCGAATCATCGCTTGGCGGCCTTTGAACCGTTCATCGGCTAGTAAGCGTTCGTACTGCTCCTGTTTCTCTGGGCTCAGTTGAGCTTGATAGCTCTTTAGCTGGTCTCGGAGAATCACCAGTTCATCCAGATACAACTCTTTCAGGCTGAGCTTGTGACCAATCTCACTCACTTCCTCATAAGCTTGACGATCAAGTTTGCGTTTTTGACTTTCCTGTTTACGGAGGATGTCTAGGATATGATTGCGGAACTTGGTCTTATAGTAAACATAGAGCTGATGATCTTCTTCTACTAGCTGCGGATAGCGACTCACCAACTGATAGAGCACCAACATGCCCTCTTGTTCCCAATCGCTTAATTCCCACAGGTGGACATAATATTCCCGACGGCACTTTAGTACAATTCCTCTTACCTTGGCATATAACTCCTTGAACTCCATCTTCTTCTCCTTCTTTTTGTTTGCCTTTTAAGGATAACATGAAGGAGAACCCTTTGGTTTTCTTCTATCTATTTTTTATCTTATTGCATCTCTTCTGGGTCTCGTGAGCAGCATCCCTGTCACTTCAGAGGTTTTCTGAAGCTGTTCAGCGAAAAAAATGAAAAAGAGAGAACGAAGTTCGTCCTCTCAATTCTATATTCATTTCTTCTTAAAAATTATTCTATAACAAATTTACTTAAAATACCATTGATAAACTTGCTCGATTTTTCATCTGAGAATTTCTTAGATAGCTCAATTGCTTCAT
This sequence comes from Streptococcus sp. HF-2466, assembly GCF_015594645.1. NCBI lineage: Bacteria > Bacillati > Bacillota > Bacilli > Lactobacillales > Streptococcaceae > Streptococcus > Streptococcus sp. HF-2466. The sequence goes on along the minus strand of NZ_JADNQU010000005.1, from coordinate 78,327 downwards.
TGATTGCGACTAGTTGAGGGGTATCAAACTCTGTCATCTCAAACAATCCCAAGCGAAGAATATTTTTTTCTATCAATGTAAGACGTTCCAAAGTCCAACCTTCTTTTAGGTACTGGCTAAGCTTGTCATCCAACTCGTTTTTAGACTGTTCAACACCCATGACAAGGTTCAATAAAAAGGCTGGAAGTTCCACATCAGAATCGTTTGTCATATCTTTATCATAGAGATATGCAAAACGACACGCTTCTACAATGTCTTTTTCATATTCCAAACTCATTAATGCTTGAAATGCACGTTCACGTAGTTCTCTTCTTGCTTCCAGTTGTACATCAGTCATTGAGGAAATCCTCATCGAACAAATCTTTTAAATCTGGTTTTGGTGTTTTTTCAGGCACAATACCCGCCACATGGATGTTCACTGCGGATAATTCAACTTCTGCCATATCAGAAACAGCACTTTTAACGGCTTTTTGAATAGCAACAGCTACTGCTGGCACCCCGACACCGTATTCTAAGTATAAATAAATGTCAACAGTTACTTCGCCATCACTGGCGGTATGAAGATAGACGCCACGTCCTAAAGAACGTTTTGCAAGACTGTCAGACATGCTTTTATTTGCGAAAGAGTAAACACCGTCCACTTTAGCCGTTGCAATGGCAATAATTTTTTCTAAGACACGTGGTGCGATAACGATTTCGCCTAATTGTTCAGTTACCATAACTTGTCCTTTCTTAAGACACAAAGACATTCAAGGAGTCTGCACAATATTTGTCAGGCTCTCAGTCTGAGTTTGATAGTAATTTAAGAACTTCTAGTTCTTAGCATAAATTATGCACGAGAAACGTAAGTTCCTTCTTGCGTATTGATAATCAATTTTTGCCCAACTTCGATAAAGTCCGGTACGTTGACCACAAGACCTGTTTCAAGAGTAGCTGGCTTACCAGAACCTGTTACCGTTGCTCCTTTAATAGAAGGTTGTGTGTCTGTTACGACTAATTCTACAGTCGTTGGAACCGTAACACCGATAACTTCGCTTCCGTAGAATTGAATTTTCACTTCTGAATTTTCAAGGATAAATTTCAATTCTTGCTCTACATTCGCTACTGGGATTTCATATTGCTCAAATGACTCTGTATCCATGAAATAAGCTGTGTCATCCATTTGGTATAAGTATTGTGCTGGGCGCGTTTCAATAATTGCTTGTTCAAATTTTTCTTCAGGACGGTAAGTTGTGTCAAAAGTCGAACCTGTGCGTACATCCCGTAATTTCATACGCATAACAGTATTCCCTTTACCTGGTTTATGGTGGCTTGCTTCAAGGACACGAATCAATTTTCCGTCCGTTGTTTCAAACGTCATACCAGCTTTCAGCTTACTTGCTTCAATCATTATTATTACCTCTTTTAAAATAGATTTCTCTTTATTTTATCATAAACATTGACAATTCTCAAATAACAATTAACTCTTTTGGCGCAAGCGTTAAAAGCTCACAACCTGTGTCTGTGATGAGAATGTCATCTTCGATCCGCACACCGTATTTTCCGTCCAAATAAATACCTGGCTCATCTGTTAAGACCATACCTGCTTCAATCGGCTCAGAGGATTTCCCAAAATAAGGAATCTCATGAATATCAAGACCAATCCCGTGTCCAATCCCGTGTGTGAAATATTGTCCGTAACCTGCATCGTTAATCACTTTGCGCGGTACTTGATCAAACTCAATACGACTCATACCAGCTTTCGCCGCTTCAATCAGAGCTTGGTTGCTCCGTAATACAATATCGTAAATCTCGCGCTCCTCATCCGTCACATGACCAACATGAATGGTTCGCGTCATATCGCTAACATAGTGATTATAATAACAACCAAAATCCATTGTCAAGGTTTCACCTGTTTGAATGACCTTCTCGCTAGCTACTCCATGCGGCATAGCAGAGCGATAACCTGATGCAATAATAAAGTCAAAAGAGGCTCCCGATGCGCCCAGTTGCCGCATGCGAGCATCTAAAAAGTTCATAACTTGTAGCTCCGTTGTTTGCCCCGGCTTGATAAAATCCAAGACATCTAGAAAGGCTTGGTCAGAAATTTGACAAGCTTTTCGAATCGTGGCAATTTCTCCTTCATCTTTGATCATGCGTAGATTTTCAATGAAAGCAGTCATTGCTGTCAGCTTATAATCTGAAAAAAGTTCTTCGAGAGTTTTGAAAGAATGATAAGAAATTTCGTCATCAAATCCAATAGTCTTTATTTTATCATCTGCAATGATCTTCGCAATTTCTGACAAAGCATCACGCGTTTCAATAATATCAAATCCTTTGACCACACCTTTGGCAATCAAGGTATAGCGTGAGTCGGTCAGAAAAATTCGGCGATTCTTGCTGATAAAAACAGTTGCTTCAGTTCCGCTAAAACTCGTCAGATAATAGATATTTTTAAGATTGGTCACAAGGACAGCATCACAATCCGTTTGCGCAAGTGCTGCTTCTAATTTATTTACTCTTGATAACATAAAAATTCCTCCGTAAAATGATTCAATTTATTATAGCAAAAAAATACCGAAAATAATACAATCTATATAGTTGGGATTAGATGAAATTGACATTTGAAAGCGCTAAATGTATAATTTTTGTTATACAAGAAATGATGAGGTAACGATATGAATAAAACAGAATTACTGTTACAAAGACTGGATGAGATTGGTCAGTCTCTAAAAGATTCGAAAGAAGCACTAGCTTTGCTGGCACTTGGTTCTTGCGGAACAGAAAGAGAACGATTGGATCAGTACTCAGATTTAGACTTCTTTGTTATTGTAAAAGATGGCTACAAACAGACCTATATCCAAGACCTAACCTGGTTAAGTAAGCTAGAACCAATTGCATTTCACTACCAAAATACAGTGGACGGACATAAGGTTCTATTTGAAGATGATGTTTTTTGTGAATTTGCTGTCTTTGAAGCTCATGAACTAGTAAACATTCCCTTCGCTGAAGGCAAGATTATCTGGAAGGAGGTCGGTTTTGATGAAACAATCTGTCAGCCACAAAGACTGCCATCAAAAGAAAACAGAGACCGTGAATGGTTGTTGGGAGAAATTTTATGTAATCTATATTTAGGGCTAGGTCGCTATCAGCGAGGCGAAAAATTAGCTGCTTATGATTTGATCCAAAACAGATCCGTCAAGCTTTGGACTGAACTAATCAGTTTGGAAACAACTTCTCAATCTAATTTTATAGATATCTTTAATACCAATAGACGATTTGAAGAAGGTTATCCAAAGGAAGCCAAGCAATTGCCTCACTTTTTGCAAGGTTACGAACGCATTTCTGAGTCTGCTCAAGCACTCCTAGAATATCTGGATAAACACTATTCTCTTAACCCATTTATAAAAGAAAAAATTCGTAATTTATTATAAAAAAGACTCTGCCTAAAAAAGCAGAGTCTTTTAAATCTTATTTTAACTTTCCTTTTAGATACTGGCCAGTATAGCTAGCAGAGTTTGCAGCTACTTCTTCTGGTGTACCAGTAGCAATAATAGTACCTCCGCCAATACCACCTTCTGGTCCAAGGTCAATAATGTGATCGGCCGTCTTAATAACGTCCAAATTATGCTCGATGACGAGAACCGTGTTGCCATCATCTACAAAACGTGATAGCACTTGGAGAAGTTTCGCAATATCCTCCGTGTGCAGACCTGTAGTTGGTTCATCCAGAATATAGAAAGACTTACCTGTTGAGCGCTTGTGAAGTTCGCTGGCTAGTTTCATCCGCTGAGCCTCCCCACCAGAAAGAGTTGTGGCGGGTTGCCCCAAGGTCACATAGCCTAACCCAACATCTTTAATCGTCTGCAACTTCCGCTCGATTTTTGGAATATGTTTGAAGAATTCGACTGCGTCATTGACCGTCATATCCAAAACTTGAGCAATGTTTTTCTCCTTGTAGTGCACTTCCAAGGTTTCACTATTGTACCGTGTTCCATGACAAACCTCACAAGGGACATAAACATCTGGTAAAAAGTGCATCTCAATCTTGATAATCCCATCCCCAGAGCAGGCCTCGCAGCGTCCCCCCTTCACATTGAAAGAGAAACGCCCTTTTTTATACCCACGAATCTTAGCTTCATTGGTCTTGGCAAAAAGGTCACGAATATCATCGAAAACCCCAGTATAAGTAGCAGGATTGGAGCGAGGAGTCCGTCCAATCGGGCTTTGGTCAATATCAATCAAACGATCGATATGCTCAATGCCTGAAATCTTTTTAAATTTTCCCGGTTTATCTGAATTTCGATTGAGCTTTTGCGCAATCGCTTTTTTGAGAATAGAATTAACCAGAGTGGACTTGCCAGAGCCCGAAACGCCCGTCACAGCGATAAATTTTCCCAGCGGGAAGCGGGCCGTGATGTTTTGCAAATTGTGCTCGCTCGCACCTGTGACTTCGATAAAGCGCCCATTTCCAACTTGGCGTTCTAGCGGAACTTCAATCTTGCGTTTACCTGACAAGTATTGACCTGTAATGGATTTTTTGTTTTTCGCAACTTGCTCTGGAGTGCCTGCCGCAACAATTTCACCACCAAAAACACCTGCTCCAGGTCCAACATCAATCAACCAATCAGCCTCGCGCATGGTGTCCTCGTCATGTTCAACTACGATGAGAGTATTGCCTAAATCACGCATTTTTTTGAGACTGGCAATCAAACGATTGTTATCCCGCTGGTGTAGACCAATAGAGGGTTCATCCAAGATATAAAGAACACCACTAAGGTTGGAACCAATTTGAGTTGCCAAGCGAATCCGCTGACTCTCACCACCCGACAATGTTCCCGCAGAACGAGATAGTGTCAAGTAATTAAGTCCGACATTATTCAGAAAAGTCAAGCGATCTCGGATTTCTTTGATAATTGGTGTTGCAATGGCTACTTCATTTTCAGTCAAAGTCAGATGAGAAAGTAATTCTAAATGATCTGCAATAGACAAATCAGATACTTGCCCAATATTAAGACCACCTTCACCCCCCACTTTAACAGACAAGGCTTGTGGATTCAATCGATAACCATGGCAACTTGCACAAGTCAACTCATTCATATAAAGACGCATTTGGCTACGGGTAAAATCACTGTTAGTTTCATGATAGCGGCGGTTGATATTGGTTACTACTCCTTCAAAAGGGATGTCGATATCCCGCACGCCACCAAATTCATTTTCATAATGAAAATGAAATTCTCGTCCTTCAGAACCAAAGAAGATTAGTTGTTGTTCATCTTCGGTCAGTTCCTCAAATGGCTTATCCATCTCGATGCCAAAGGCTTCCATCGCCTGAGCTAACATTTGCGGATAATAACTAGAAGAAATTGGATTCCACGGTGCTAGAGCGCCTTCCCGCAAGGTTTTACTACTGTCAGGAACCACCATATCCAAGTCCACTTCCAACTTCACACCCAGACCGTCACAATCAGGACAAGAGCCAAATGGTGCATTAAAAGAAAAGAGGCGAGGCTCCAACTCAGGTACCGTAAAGCCACAGACTGGACAAGCATAATGCTCGGAAAAGAGTAATTCCTTGCCATCCATCGTATCAATCACCACGTAACCGTCCGCAATTCTTAAGGCTGCTTCAATCGAATCAAATAACCGACTGCGTACACCGTCCTTAATAACAATCCGGTCTACCACTACTTCGATATCGTGCTTTTTTGTTTTAGAAAGCTCTGGAACTTCTGTGACATCATAAATATCTCCGTCCACGCGCATACGTACGTATCCGTCTTTTTGAATTTTCTCAAAAATTGTCTTGTGTTGCCCTTTTTTCTTGCGAACAATGGGCGCTAGAATTTGCAACCGCTGACGTTCGGGTAATTCCAAAACTTGATTGACGATTTGTTCTACAGAAGAAGCTTTAATGGCTCCATGCCCATTGATACAATATGGAGTTCCCACACGCGCATAGAGCAAACGGAGGTAATCATTGATTTCTGTAGCTGTTCCGACTGTTGACCGCGGATTCTTGCTGGTCGTTTTTTGATCAATAGAAATGGCTGGACTAAGTCCGTCAATTGAGTCCACGTCTGGTTTTTCCATATTGCCCAAAAATTGGCGGGCATAGGCAGACAAACTTTCTACATAGCGACGTTGCCCCTCTGCATAGAGAGTGTCAAAAGCTAAGCTAGATTTGCCTGAACCAGACAAACCAGTCACGACAACCAGCTTGTCTCGCGGAATTGTGACATCAATATTTTTTAAATTATGAGCTCGTGCTCCATGAATGATAATTTTATCCTGCATTCTTACCACACTTTATTTTAAACTTCTTTTTATTATAACAAAATTTTCTACAATCTTTTACCCAAAAACTCGGAATTTTATAGTATAATAGTACGGTGTGCAAATAACTGAAGGAGGAAAACATGAAACAAGTCTTTCTATCAACAACAACTGAACTTAAAGAAATTGATACGCTTGAGTCGGGGACTTGGATCAATTTAGTCAACCCTTCTCAAAGTGAGTCTGCTGAAATTGCCAACGCCTTTGACATTGATATTACGGACTTACGAGCACCCCTTGACGCAGAGGAAATGTCTCGTGTTACCATCGAAGATGAATATACCTTGATTATTGTGGATGTTCCAATTACAGAGGAGCGAAATAATCAGACTTACTATGTAACCATCCCTCTAGGGATTATTATTACCGAAGAGGCGATTATTACCACCTGTTTGGAAAAACTCCCTTTATTGGATATTTTTATCAATCGACGACTGCGTAATTTCTATACTTTCATGCGTTCGCGCTTTATTTTCCAAATTCTTTACCGCAATGCCGAGCTTTATCTGACAGCGTTACGCTCTATTGACCGCAAGAGTGAGCAGATTGAAAGTCAACTGCACAAGTCCACTCGCAATGAAGAATTGATTGAACTCATGGAGCTTGAAAAAACGATTGTCTATTTCAAAGCTTCCTTGAAAACCAATGAGCGCGTGATTAAAAAATTGACCAGCGCTACAAGCAATATTAAGAAATATTTGGAAGATGAGGACTTGCTGGAAGATACACTCATCGAGACCCAGCAGGCGATTGAGATGGCAGATATTTATGGAAATATCTTGCACAGCATGACCGATACATTTGCTTCTATCATTTCAAATAATCAAAATAACATCATGAAAGCTCTGGCTTTGGTGACAATTGTCATGTCCATTCCAACCATGATTTTTTCAGCCTATGGAATGAACTTCAAAAACAATGACTTACCGCTCAACGGGGAACCGCACGCTTTTTGGATTATTATTTTTATCGCCTTTGCGATAAGTGTTTCCCTGACTGTTTACCTTATTCACAAAAAATTATTCTAATTAAAAGGAGATCTTATGACACAAGTTTCTTTGGATAAATTAAGCAAAAAGAATCAAGAATTTGTCCGTATCGCAACTCACCAACTCATCAAAGACGGAAAAACAGACGAAGAAATCAAAGCCTTGCTAGAGGAGATTATCCCAACAATCCTTGAAAATCAAGCAAAAGGCATCACCGCTCGCGGACTTTATGGAGCACCAACTGTTTGGGCAGCGAATTTTTCAGAAGCAAAACAAAAAGAAGCTCAAACTGTCCAAGAAAATACCAACCCTTATCTTATGATTATGGATGCTTTCTTATTTGTCTTTAGTTTGTTTGCTATTTTAAATAGTAGTGTTAACTTATTCTCCAAAAATCCTAGCAATTATGGCGTTGTGACGATTGTACTTGGTAGCGCGGTGGGGGCACTCGTATTTTATGGCATGTATTACTTTATTTACCGTTTTTATTATGCCGACCAGGACCAAAGTCAGAAACCACCATTTTTCAAATCGCTTCTTATCATTTCAGCTGCTACGATTTTGTGGGCTGTTGTTCTTTACGGAACAACCTTCCTGTTGCCAGCAGTTTTAAATCCAAAGCTGCCAAACTTATTTATTCTAGTGTTTGGCGGAGTAACTTTGGCACTTCGTTTCTATCTCAAAAAGAAATTCAATATCCGCAGTGCTTTAACCGCACCAAGACAACTTTAGTCATATTTTTATTTGAACATCCGCTTGTTTCAACAGGTGGATGTTTTAATAAGATCTAATAAGTATTTTTGACAACCGTTTCAAACAATTTTGAGCATAAGAAAAGCAACCTATTTAGTTGCTGATTGAGTTTTAAAAAATGAGCATGATTTTATGAAATTCATGCTCATTTTTATATTTTAGTCTTCGTTTACGAAAGGCATTAAAGCCATTACGCGAGCGCGTTTGATTGCTGTTGTTACTTTACGTTGGTTTTTAGCTGAAGTTCCTGTTACACGACGAGGAAGGATTTTCCCACGTTCTGAAACGAAACGGCTAAGAAGCTCAGTATCTTTGTAATCAACATATTCAATCTTGTTTGCTGCGATGTAATCAACTTTTTTACGGCGTTTAAATCCGCCACGACGTTGTTGAGCCATGTTCTTTCTCCTTTATATCATTATTCTGTTTGTCCATTAAAATGGTAGATCGTCATCTGAGATGTCCATTGGATTGGTATTACCAAATGGATTTTCATCACGAGAAAAGTTGGGTACTTGATTGGCAGAAGTTGAGTTCCCAAAGTTGGATGATGAATTTCCGAAATTATTAGAAGTGTAGCCACCAGAAGATTGACCTTCACGGCTGGCACGACTTTCTAGCAGTTGGAAATTGTCAGCTACCACTTCTGTCACATAGACACGTTGACCTTGCTGGTTTTCGTAGTTACGTGTCTGAATCCGACCAGTAATTCCGATGAGAGCTCCTTTTTTAGCCCAATTTGCAAGATTTTCTGCCTGCTGGCGCCAAATTACAACGTTAATGAAATCTGCTTCTCTCTCGCCACTTTGATTTTTAAAGTTGCGATTGACAGCAAGAGTAAAAGTTGCGACCGCTTGATTTTGCGGAGTATAGCGAAGTTCGGCATCTCGGGTCATCCGACCCACAAGTACAACGTTATTTATCATAGTAACCCTTCTTATGCGTCAAGTTTGACGATCATGTGACGAAGAATGTCAGCGTTGATTTTTGAAAGACGGTCAAATTCATTCAAAGCGACTGCGTCTTCAGCTTCAACGTTTACGATGTGGTAAAGTCCTTCACGGAAATCTTGGATTTCGTATGCAAGACGACGTTTTTCCCAGTCTTTTGATTCAACAACAGTTGCACCGTTGTCAGTCAAGATAGAGTCAAAGCGTGCTACCAAAGCGTTTTTCGCTTCTTCTTCAATGTTTGGACGAATAATATAAAGAATTTCGTATTTAGCCATTGATTTTTCCTCCTTTTGGTCTAATGACCCCCAGCCATTGCAAGGGGTAAGTGAGGTTTTCTCACGAATAACTATTATACTAAACTTTTTGGGAAATAGCAAGAAAAATTTGTATGTGTTTTTTGAAACGCCTTATAACATCTTCTTTTTTAGCATGTTTTCCTTTACATTTTCCACTTCAAAACCTTAAAGCTAACTGATATCAGTTAGCTTTAAGCTAGCCTGTCTATACTAGTGTGTAACTTTTCTATCACTTTTCTAAGAAAGGAGTAAACCCATGAACTATTTAGTCATTCCCGCATACAGACCCGACCTTCATCTCATTCATTTGTTGCAAAAGGTGAAGGAAAAGAGTTCGCTGCAAATCATCGTGGTAAACGACGGCAGTCCGACTAGTTATGATTCGATTTTCCAGGAAGCTCAAAAGTACGCTACGGTTCTATGCTATATGAGCAATCAAGGCAAAGGGCAAGCGCTGAAAACAGTTTTTTCTTATATTGATTCCTTAGGGCAATATGGGACAGTGGTCACAGCTGATGCAGATGGTCAACACAACGTATGGGATATTTTCCGAGTGAGCAAAAAGGCTCAAGAAAACCCCTATCACTTGATTATGGGAGCGCGTTCTTTTTCTGGCAACGTTCCTTTGCGTTCGGCTTTTGGAAATAAATTAACACGATTTCTGTTTAAGCAACAGACTGGTGTTTCCGTGACAGACACCCAAACAGGACTTCGTGGATTTACAACCAACATGATTCCGTTTATGTTGGAGGTTGAAGGGCAGCGTTATGAATATGAAATGAATATGCTGCTAGCTGCTTCCAAAGAATATCCTATCATTGAAGTTCCAATCGAGACAATTTATATCAATGACAATCAAGCTTCTCACTTTAGACCGGTACGAGATGGGCTCATGATTTATAAAGATATGTTTAAGTTTGCTCTTTCTTCAATTAGTAGTTTTTTGATTGACTATATCGTCTATGCTCTCGCCCTCTTTGTGCTTGCTGCGGTACCAACTAGTCTCAAAATTTTACTGGCAAACGGAGTGGCTCGTGTCACTAGCTCGATTTTTAATTACTCCACAAACAAAAGATTGGTCTTTAAAAATAAAGACAGTGTTGTTAAAACGGGTACTGGTTATTTCGGGCTAGCCTTGGGCTTGTTTATCCTTGACACCCTTTTGATTAGACTCTTTTACGCCATCTTCGGTCTCAATTTGCTAATTATTAAAATCCTCGTCGGAACGCTGCTCTTTTGCCTATCTTGGCTCGTTCAAAAAAAATTATTTTCAAAGAAAGGACGCATACTTTATCATGAAGTTTTTCAAAAAATCCTATGCTTATGCTAGTCTCTTTGGTATGTTGTTGACAGGGGCGTTTACCTATTCAATGCTAAAAACCTTTGTCTTGTCAGAGTCTATTACAACTGTAAAATCTTCTTCAAGCTCGACAAGTACAACTGCTGCTAAAGCCGCAACAAATGCCACAACGACTGATACGAGCTATAAAGACGATAATATTTCAGTAAAGATTACTACAAAAAACGTCAGCAACACGAAAGTGTACATTGCAGATATTACAGTCAGCTCGTCTGAATATCTCAAAACCGCTCTAGCGCAAAATACTTATGGAAATAACGTAACCGCTAAGACTTCGGTTACAGCAGCCAATAACAATGCCATTCTGGCTATCAACGGTGATTTCTACGGAGCAAATACAACTGGTTACGTCATCCGCAATGGTGTTGTCTATCGAAATACCGTTCGTGAAGATGCTAGTAATGGCGATCTAGCAATTTATAAAGATGGGAGTTTCGGAATTGTTTACGAAAATGATGTTTCTGCTGAAGACTTGGTTAAAAATGGTGTTGTAAATCTTCTTGCCTTCGGTCCTACTTTAGTTAACAATGGTAAGATTACTGTTTCAAGTAATTCGGAAGTGGGGCAATCCATGGCTTCTAATCCACGTACAGCTATTGGGATAATTGATAAAAACCATTATATTATCGTTGTATCAGACGGTCGAACTTCAGAAAGCGCGGGACTTTCTCTCTATGAACTTGCAGAAGTTATGAAATCTTACGGGGTGAAAACAGCTTATAACCTTGACGGTGGTGGCTCGTCTACTCTTTACTTCAATGGAAAAGTCGTCAATAAACCAACAACTAACGGAACAATTTCAGAAAGGGCGGTGAGTGACATTGTCTACATCGGTTACTAAAGCAAGCAAAAAACGGTTCAAAAAGACAGCCGTTGTCTATGCCTTAATCACAGTATTTTTCTTCATTTTTAGTCGTATTTACGAGCACTTCAGCTTTGGAGAGACTTCAGTATATATGCATTATCTCTTTGGAGTACCACTAATAGGAGGGATAGTGCTTCTGATTTTTCAAAAAATCATCCCTAATTTTTCACGGCTCAGTCTCAATCTTTGGAATTCTGCGGTCGCAACCATTGCTACTGGCGTGCTCTTTCGTGGCATTGTCAACCTGTCTGGACGCTCCACCACAATGGATCTCCCTTACTGGTACGTAGGAATTGGACTTGCTGGATTAGCCCTACTCTCCATGATCTTCACCAGAAGCGTGTGGGTAACAGAAGAATAGCTTTTATAATATTGCAAATCTCGAAAAATTCTTCGAGATTTTTCGTAAAATATTTGAGTTCAGGATAGTTTACTAATGCAATCACCTGCAGAAAAAGGAAATTTGAGAAAATTACATATAAAAAGAAAGAAAATGATGGTTTTGGTCATCATTGTCTTTCTTTTATTCAACTATTAAACAGCCACTCTATACTATTTTCTCTATAAGAGATCAAGCGAAAACAAGTAAGTTGCCGTTACAAGTTATAGACTGTTTTAGCCAATGGGTCAATAACTTGTCGAAGCAGAAACTGGTCGTTTTCATATTGGTAATGACAAATGGCACAGTTACTGAAATAAATATTAGGATCAGGCAAATAACCTACTTTTAGATAAAAAGCCCACATAGCGCCACCGTGGCTGACGACCAATGTTGGATTTTCAACAGTAGGCGTTTTTTCATGACTTCTGTCAGAGTGGTCAGCATGCGTTCTCCTACTTGAATCACATCTTCACCCCCATAAGGCACGTATAAATCTTCAAAAGACACCGCACCAGCTCGAAACTTTGGCTGCAATCTTTCTGGCTGAGCTTCAAAAAGTCCAAAATTCCACTCTTTCACCCCCTTGAGATGGGTGTGATCTGTTCGACCCGTCACAATTTCCAAGGTATCAGAAGCCCTCTCTTGAGTGGAAGAGTAGATACCCCCAAATTCAATGCCATTTTTCTCGAAAAAATCTCGCGTTTGCTCGGCTTGCTCTATACCTAAATCAGTCAGCGGTGAGTCACATACTCCTTGCACCAGCCCTTCTTGATTGAAAAAAGTTTGACCATGCCGCATTAGATATAAATCTTTCATTTTTCCTCCCAGCCACTAAAGTCATGCCCAATCGTTTCTTCCAGATAAAATTGGTCATCTTTAAAAGTAAACCTCAGAATTCCACAATTTGTCATGTGACCCAACTCATCCAGTTGCCAATTATCTTTCCAAGCACGAGCAAAATTAGCCATGGCACCGCCGTGAGATACCATTAGAACAGACTTGCCTTTCGTTTCTTGCATGAGCTGTAGGATAGTCACAGCCATGCGCTCTCGAACTTGGTCTTGAGATTCCCCACCATAGGTCACAAAAAAATCTTCATATGGCAAAGGAGGATTGAGGTCTTCGCTTTCTCCTTCAAAAGTTCCAAAATTCCATTCCTTGAGGCCTTTAACTCGCTGATAAGGAAGACTACCATTTGTGACAATTTCCAAAGTATCACAGGCTCGTTCAGAGGTTGAGCTGTAAGCCGCATCAAATACGACCCCTGCATTTTTAAAATACTGCCCAGCCACCTGAGCCTGATACCCTCCTAAGTCCGTCAAAGGGGCGTCACACCAGCCTTGAATCCGATGTCGCTTATTGAATAAAGTTTGCCCGTGTCGCATCAAATAAAGTGTTTTTGTCATAAAATATTCCTCTAAAGAAGTTCTAATTTTTCAAAGGCATTGTAGAGACCGTCCTCGGCCACATCATCTGTCACCATATCCGCCATGGCTAATATTTCTGGGCCGCCATTACCCATAGAAACCCCAATTTGACAATATTCCAACATCGGAATGTCAATCTTGGCATCTCCAAATGCAATCGTATCTTCTTTTTTCGCCCCCAAATGCTCTAACAGCACATCAATCGCATGAGCTTTCGTAATATCCTTAACTCCTAAGTCACCAAAGAGAGCTTCTTCCCCACGACCACCCCATGTACCAGCCTTGAGCTCTGGAAAAGCTTCCTTAGAGTCCAAGTGATCCTGATAAGAAGTGAGAATAAAGCTGATTTTATTTAGATCATCTCGGTAAAGCTCACCACCAAAGACCATGCCGTGCATCACATCTTCAACCTCTTGATGTTCAACTTCCGCATCTGTTTTCCCTTTTTTCTTGGCATAAAGTTTCATGACCGGACGCGCTGCATCACGGAAATGCTCACTAGCAAAGAGACCATTGTTGCTTTCTAAATAAAATTCCAATCCTCTCTCATGCAGCCAGTCTACCACTCTCTTTTCCACCTCTAAAGGAATCAACTGATGCATGATGACCTGTCCTTCATGCTCTACATAAGAACCATTCCCGCCAATCATACCGTCTAGACCGATAGCCCAGATTTCCTGAGGCATTTCCGCCCTGCTACGTCCCGTACAGACATAGATCAGATGCCCATTTTCCCGCGCCTGACGAATAGCCTGGATAGCGGATTCTGGAATGCGATTGTCATAATCCACCAAAGTTCCGTCTACATCTAAAAAGATAATTTTTCTGCTCATCTGTTTACCTCTCTATTCTTCCAAGGCCGCTGCCCCGTTGGTTTCAATCACTTTCTGATACCAGAAGAAAGAGTCCTTACGGGAGCGATCATAGCTTCCATTTCCTTCATCATCTGCATCCATATAGATAAATCCATAGCGCTTGCTCATCTCAGAAGTGGAAGCAGAAACCAAATCAATACAGCCCCAAGGTGTGTAACCCATAAGCTCCACTCCGTCCTCAATCGCTTCATACATTTGCTCAATGTGAGCCTTGAGGTAGTCAATTCGGTAGCTGTCGTGGATAGAGCCATCTGCTTCTACTTTATCCAAAGCACCCAATCCATTTTCTACGATGAAAAGCGGAACCTGATAGCGGTCATAGAGCTTATTGAGGGTAATGCGCAGACCCACCGAGTCAATTTTCCAACCCCAATCAGAGGCTTCTAGATAAGGATTTTTTTCACCCAAAGAGAAATTGCCTGCAGTTCTTTCACCTTCTTCTGTTCCTTTAGCACGCGCTACAGAAGACATGTAATAGCTGAAGGACATAAAGTCCACCGGATACTGCGCTAGCAATTCTAAGTCCCCGTCTTCGATTTTCAACTTAATGCCATTTTGTTTGAAAAAGCGTTGAGCATAACTTGGATATTTTCCGCGCACCTGTACATCAGAGAAGAAAAGATTTTCATGGTCCTGCTGAATTTCTTCCATAACATCCAAAGGATTACAAGTCGCTGCATAGGACTGCATACGCGCCAACATCATACCGACTTTAAAGTCTGGATTGATTTCCCGTGCTGCTTTGACTGCTAAACTGCTAGCTACAAATTAATGATGTGCTGCTTGATACAAGTCTTGGAAATTTTGTTTTCCGTCTTCAAAAAGCAGTCCACCGCCAACATAGCCAGAAATCCCCATAATGTTGATTTCATTAAATGTCAGCCAATATTTCACCTTATTTTTATAACGTTCAAAAACTGTCCGCGCATAGCGCTCAAAAAACCAATAACTCGGCGATCCTTCCAGCCACCGTACTCTAATGCCAAATGAATCGGTGTCTCATAGTGTGACAACGTCACTAAAGGCTCAATGCCATATTTCAAGAGTTCGTCAAAGACCGCATCGTAAAAAGCCAGCCCTTCTTCATTAGGCTCTACATCGTCTCCATTAGGGAAAATTCGACTCCAAGCGATAGAGAGGCGGAAGGTTGTTTTAAAGCCCATTTCTGCAAAAAGAGCAATATCTTCCTTGTAACGATGATAAAAGTCAGAGCCCCAGCGCTTAGGATAGAGTCCTTCCTTATCATTAAGAGCAGCTTCTACTTTTTCTCTGGTCATGGGTGCGGCAAAACCTTCCATATTTTGACGTTCCTCAGGGCGTACAGCTTTGGCTGTATCAGATGTAGCCGAACCACGACCACCTAAATCCCAGCCACCTTCATACTGATTGGCAGCAGTTGCACCGCCCCACAAAAACCATTCGGAAACCGTTTTTCTGTCATTTCATTCACCTCGTTCTTTAATTACTTCTATTATACTCTTTTTTGAAACCCTTTTCTTGTAGAATAGTCATAAATACTGATACTATTCTTTGGTGTTTTATTATTCACATTTTAAAAATAATACTTAAATTCAACCACCAAAATAAAAAGCAGAACCTTAAGTAAGATTCTGCCCTATATTAGATATTATAGTACAGTAAAAAATCTATTGATATAAGTCGAAATAGCAATCTATAAATCTTCACCATTAGATCGTATGACTTTCTCGTACCATTCAAAGCTATCTTTTTTAAATCGTTGACCCGTCCCTTGTCCATAATCATCCAGATCTACATAAATAAAACCGTAACGTTTTGACATTTCGCTAGAAGAACAGGAAACGATATCAATTGGTCCCCAAGCATAATAGCCTCGCACATCGACTCCATCTCTAATAGCCTCTTTCATTTGTTCAATATGTTGTTTTAAAAAATCAATTCTATAATCATCGTGAATAGTGTTTTCATCGTTTAAGGATTCAATAAATCCCATACCATTTTCAGTGATATAAATTGGTAACTGATAACGATCATAATATTCATTTAAGGCGACTCTTAATCCTACCGGATCAATTCCCCACCCCCATTCATTTGTTTTTAACATTGGATTTAAATTTCTATTTTTTTCTGTTTTATATATTTTTGCATTTGTTGTTTTTGTAGCATAATATGAGAAACTAATAAAATCCACTTGATTCTTACTAAATTCATCTAAATCTTCATCTGTAATTTCTATTTCAAATTTATTATCTTCATAGTATCTATATACATAATTAGGATAAATTCCCTTAGCTAATACATCAGATACAAAGTATTCCATTTGAGATATTTTTAATGCAGCTAAAATATCTTCCGAACTTGGTGTTTCAGGATATGGATTTTGATAATAAGACATCATACCAATTTGCATACCACTATTAATTTTTTTGCCAATACCTATTGCTTTCGCACAGGCAACTAGTTCATTGTGTAAGCCTTGCTGTTTAGCTTCTTTTAAATTTTCTACTGTATCGCTTGGTATACCTAAATGATTAAAAGATTCATGATGAATAAGGTTCATTTGGTTAACTAAAATCCAATATTTAACTTTTTTATTATACCTTTCAAATAAAACTCGACAATAATTATCAAAAAAATTAATAGTTTTTCGATTATACCAACCATTATACTTTAAGGCAAGATTCAATGGCATTTCATAATGAGCAATTGTGACCATTGGTTCCATACCATTTTTTATAATTTCATCAATCAAATTATCGTAAAATTTTAGACCTTCTTCATTTGGAGTGGTCTCATCTCCATTTGGAAAAATTCTTGCCCAATTAATAGAAATTCTTAAACTATTCATTCCCGTTTCAGCTAGTAATTTTATATCTTCCCTATAAGTATGATAAAAATCTATTGCTGTTCTTTTTGGGAAAAATACATCTGGATCATTTAATAATTTATTAATATCTTGTGTACTAACTTCCTTGTTGGATTTCTTTCTCAATGGTATATCACGATAAGGAATCATGTCTGCTATACATAAACCTTTACCTCCTTCATCGTATGCTCCCTCACATTGATTTGCAGCTAATGCTCCTCCCCAAAGAAAATTATATGGGAATTTATCTGGATTCTTTCTCATAGTTCAGTGTCCTCTATTTTCTAATTTGATAATTCTTTTTTCGTAACTTTCAAAAATTTTAATTAATTGTTTAGCAATATTAATTTCACTATAAATAGTCATTAAAGTATCTTGAGCATGTGCGAACAACAACGAATACTCAGATTGTTCTCCCCGTGCTTCTCCTTGAATAGCATCAGTTTGTACCTTATGTGCTTTAGTAATTTCAATTTGAGCTTCTTTTAATTTCTCTTTTCCTCCTTCAATATTAAATAATGCAATCTGGTCTAAAGCTTCTTTGCATTTCAGTCTTGCATCCCCAGCATGCAAAATAATTTCCATGGCTGATTGTGCTGTTTTGTCCATATTAATCTTCTCCTTCTAGTTCTTCTTCAGCTAAATATTGTTTTTCATATATTTTAAAGAATGGATACCATACAAGTGTAGTGATAATAAATATTCCTATTACAAGAATAACAGACGTTATGGAACCACCAGTTGCTAACCATGTACAAATTGGATATGGACAATACCACAACTGAAATAATATTTTTGGAATCACTGCAAAAGGAATAACTTTTGTAAATAAGTATGCTAATGAAGCAGATATAAAACAATTTAATATCATTGGAATCATTAAAATAATATTATATACAACTGTACCAAATACCAATGGTTCATTAATATTAAAAATTGAAGGTACTACAACGACTTTTCCTAAAGATTTAAGTTTTTTTGATTTAGATTTTAATAATAAGAATGCTAAGCCAAGGGTACATCCCCCACCTCCAATTGTATAATAAGCATATTGAAAAGAAGAGGTAAATACGTTAGATGCAGTTCCTGCAATATTAGCTTCTATACCAGCTAACATAATCGGCATTGTAATCGGAACCAGCACCCATGCAGAAATCCCCATTGAATAAAATACTCCTTTGATTACGATTAAAGCAATAAATCCCCAATAGGTTTCCGCTATCCCTTGTAATGGTCTAAATAAAGTTAAGATAACATTATATAAATCAAATCCTAATATTCCAACAATAATCCATCCTAAAATAACAACAACACCAATTGGCAACATTTGATCAAACCATTGTCTAATAAAATCAGGCAAATTTGATTTATTTGACTTATCAGAAGAAATGTTTATCAGCTATTCAACCCTCCAAATTGAATTAAAAAAAATAAAGCATCAATTATCTAAATTTGATTTAGATATGCAAGTGAAAAATAATCATATTTATATAATTGGCACAGAAAAGAACAAAAGAAAATTAATTAGTAGTCTTCTTTATAATCAATCAAACATTGACTTCATGAACTATGCTACAATCCAGTCACTATTTCCTAACATTGATGTAAATTATCTTAAAACTATCATAATATCAATATTAGAGGAAAACCAATATTTTATTAATGATTATTCTCTCATAAACTTCATTCTCCATGTAACAATCATGGTTGATAGAATAAAACATAACAACTTTACTAATTACCACGGAGAAATTCCTTCGGTCTCAGAATCAACATATAAAATATGCAAATTATTATCTGAAAAAATTGAAGAACGATTTAGTATTACATTTTCTGAATTTGAAATAACAGAATTAGTGATTTTACTTATATCTAGAGCAAACCAAATAAATTATGATACTACTAATTTAGTTAAAGTCCAGAACTATATCGGTACAGAGGTAAGTACATTGGTAGCATTAATTTTAAAGAAACTTAATCAAATATATTTTATTAAAATTGAAGAAAACAGTGAGTTTATATTACGATTCTCGCTCCATATAAAAAATCTATTAATCAGAGCCAGCAACAATTATCTAAGTAAAAATCCTTTAGTTGAAAGCATTAAAATTCAAGCTCCTTTAATTTATGATATATCTGTAACTATAGCATCCATCATTCAAGAACAAACTAAATTAACTATTAATGATGATGAAATAGCATATATAGCTTTTCATTTAGGCAGTCTAATAGAAACTCAAAAACAGTTAGTAACTACTTTGACAGCGATCCTTTACTGTCCAAATTATTATCAAACTGCAAAAACCTTAGCTACAAAACTATCCGAGTTCTTTGGAAAAAGACTCCTAATTAAAGACATTGTTAATGAAGAAGAAAGCATTCCAAATCCACTAGATGTGGATTTAATAATAACAACTGTGCCAATCAACAAAAAAATAAATTGTCCTACCCAAACAACTACACTTTTTTTCAACCAACATGATAAAGATAAAATTAATAGGAGTTTAGATTCAATTATTAAATCCAAACAAAAAGGCGAATTCGAAGAGAAACTTAGAGAGCTAATTACACCTGAGTTATTTAAAATAAATATGAAAATCAACAATAGGTATGATGCCATTAATTATATGGTTGAAACTTTACAACAAAATGGTTATGTTAATAATGATTTTATGCACAAAATTATGGAAAGGGAAAAATTATCATCTACTGCTTTTAATCAATTTGCTATTCCTCACTCACTATCAATGGAAGCCTTAAAAACAGGTATTTCTATTTTGATAAATCCCAAAGGGATAGAATGGGATAGCCAAAATGTCCAACTGGTACTAATGCTTTGTTTTAGCCCAAACCAACGTACATTATTTAACGAGATTTTTGAGCCACTAACAAATATTTTAATAGAACCTGTGAGCTTTGCAAGAATAATCAAAAGTAATAATTATGATGAATTTATTATAAATTTGGTATCATCTAATTCCTTATTTAATTAATACATACAATAATCATTCTTAAATATTTCAAGCAATAAACTATTTGATACAAACTAAGTTTTTTTAGATATGCTTTGTTTCATTCAATTCTGATATTTAAATATATTGAATTCTTTGACTACCTCCTTACTATTCTTATAAAATCCCCAAAATTTAAGATAAATTCATCTTAGTACTTAAAAACCGGCAAGCAGTTTAGCTGAACTGCTTGCCGGTTTTTAGTTTTATTGCATTCATTTATTATTGTATTTTTTAATTTTTAGAATTGACCCTTACATTTATAAATAGATATGCAAAATATTTTTGCAACTATTACTTATTAAAAAATGTATGTGTCGCCTGATAAATTTGATGAGCAGTATTGGAATTGTTCATTGTATATAGATGAACACCCGCCACATCTTGAGTGACTAAGTCAACAATTTGGTCAATCGCATAGGCTAATCCTGCTGCTCTAAGAGACTCTGGATTATATTCATATTTATCCAAAATCGTTTTAAATTTTCTCGGCAAATGAATATTTTCGCAGGTTTTAAGCAAACGCAGGGCTTGATTACGATTTAGAATCGGCATAATCCCTGCATGAATGGGAATTTCAATCCCAGCCAGAGTACATCTTTCTTGAAAATCATAAAAACGCTCATTATCAAAGAAAAGTTGAGTGACCAAACTCGAACAGCCTGCATCTACTTTCTTTTTGAGATTCTTGATATCTGAAACTCGGTCTAGTGAATCCGGATGCCCTTCTGGATAGCAAGCACTAATAATTTCAAAATGCGGTGCCTGTTCCTTAATATACTCAATCAAATCCGTCGCATAGGTAAAATCTTTCTTTGGCTCCATATTTGGAACAATATCTCCTCGAAGCGCCAATACCTTATGCACACCTACTCTATCAAGAGCTTCTAGCGTATCTGATACCATCTCCTTGGTCAAATACACCGCCGGTAAATGCGCAATCGTTGGAATCTGCAGATCATTGTAAATAAAATCAGCCAAACGAACCGTTGTCTCTTCAATATTAAATTTACGATTACTCGCAGTAACACTGATGAAATGTGGTGCCAAATCCTGCATCTCTTTCAATGCTGGGATGATTGTTTCATTGCCTACTGTTGGATTTGGAGGAAATACTTCAAATGAGAGAGACGGACTGTGGCTAGTCATGATTTTACAATTCCTTTACTAAGATAGAAAGAGTGAATTTTCACTCTCTTCCATCTGATTTTTCATTTTATAGATTTTCACGCGCTGCCTTAGCTGCTTCTACCAGGCGGACCAGGCTGGCTTTGGTTTCAGTGATACCACGAGTCTTGAGTCCGCAGTCAGGATTGATCCATACCTTGCGGCTTGGCACCTTGGCTAGGATGGCTTCGATGGTGTGGTCGATTTCCCCTTCATTTGGCACGCGCGGTGAGTGGATGTCATAGACCCCTGGTCCCACTTCTGTTTGGAAGTTTTGGGCCTTGAGCTCGTCCAAGATTTCAAGGTTTGAACGACTGGCTTCAAAGGAGATGACATCGGCATCCATGTTATCAATAGCTGGGATGATGTCTGTAAACTCAGAGTAGCACATGTGGGTGTGGATCTGGGTATCCGGTGCTACTGTAGAGTGAACTAGACGGAAGGCTGGAATAGCCCAGTCCAGATAGTCCTCATACCAGTCACTGCGGCGGAGCGGTAGCTTTTCACGCAGGGCAGCTTCGTCGATCTGGATGATCTTGATACCAGCTGCTTCCAGGTCCAGGACCTCATCCTTGATGGCCAGGGCGATTTGCAGGGTAGAGTCCTTGATAGAGATGTCTTCGCGTGGGAAGGACCAGTTGAGGATGGTTACAGGTCCTGTCAACATTCCCTTGACCGGCTTGTCCGTTTGGCTTTGGGCATAGCTGGACCATTTAACAGTAATCGGGTTGAGGCGGGTTACATCTCCCCAGATAATCGGCGGTTTCACCCCACGCATACCGTAGGACTGCACCCAGCCGTTCTTGGAGAAGAGATAGCCGGACAGATTTTGACCGAAGTATTCTACCATGTCATTGCGCTCGAATTCCCCGTGAACCAGAACATCAAAACCGACTTTTTCCTGCCACTTGATCCATTCGTCGATCTGCTCAGCCAGGAACTTATCATAGTCTTCCTGAGAAAGCTCACCCTTGCGGAAGGCCAGGCGCTTGGCCCGAACTTCCTTGGTCTGAGGGAAGGAACCGATGGTTGTCGTCGGCAGGACCGGCAGTTTGAAGGCTTCCTCCTGGATGGCTTCGCGTTCTGCGAAGGCCGGCAGGCGAGTGTAGTCGGCATCGGTCAATCCAGCGATACGAGTTGCCAATTCAGCATTTTTACCGACACGCTCTGTCGCAAAGAGTTCCTTGTTGGCAACCAAGACTTCTGCTCCGCCACCATTGCGGATGGCATCCAGGTCCCGGATCTCATCCAGCTTTTCCACCGCAAAGGCAAAGTGCTTGAGGATGGCTTCTTCAAAGTCTTCATTGGTTGTGGTGAAAGGTACATGCAGCAGGGAGCAGGAGCTGGTCAGCACAAGCTTTTCAACCGGAACCTGCTCCAGAACAGCCAGGCTCTTTTCATAATTGTTGCGCCAGATATTCTTACCGTTGACAATCCCGGCATAGAGGGTCTTGTCGGCCGGAAAGCCAGACTTGACCAGCTCCAGGGTTTTCTTGCCTTCGACAAAGTCCAGACCGATAGCGTCTACCGGCAGTTCAATCAAATCGGAGTAGATATCCCGAACATCGCCAAAGTAGGTTTGGATCAGGACTTCCAGTCCCTTCTTGTCCGCCAGGAGCTTCTTGTAAAGATCCAGGAAGAGGGCCTTCTCTTCGGCGGACAGGTTCTTGACCAGGCTTGGCTCATCCAGCTGGATACGCTCAGCTCCCAGGTCGGCCAATGTGGCCAAGACTTCCTGATAAGCCTTGGCCAGGGCATCCACAAACTGGGCAGCCTCTACCCCTTCTTCAAAGTCGGACAGCTGCAGGAGGGTGAAGGGACCTACCAGGACCGGACGGGTATCCAGGCCCAGCTCCTTGGCTTCCTGGTATTCGTTAAAAATCTTGTGACCGACCAGTTTGACCTCAGTGTCTTTTTCAAATTTTGGAACGATGTAATGGTAGTTGGTGTTGAACCACTTTTTCATGGGCAGGGCACGGACGTCCCCTTTTTCTCCTTGGTAGCCGCGGGTCAGGGCAAAGTAACGCTCCAAATCAGACAGATCCAGGCCCTGAACAGAGGACGGCACTACGTTAAAGAGGAAGGCGGCATCCAAAACATTATCATAGTGAGAAAAGTCGTTGGACGGCACTTCGGTAATCCCGTGCTCTTTGACGATATTCCAGTGCTTGGCGCGCAGGTCCTTGGCAGCAGCCAGGAGCTCTTGAGCTGAAATTTCATTCCTAAAGTATTTTTCAGTGGTGAATTTTAATTCGCGGAATTCTCCCAAACGCGGGAAGCCGATAATCGTTGTTGACATAGTCATCCTCCAAAATTTCTTGTTGACACTATCTTAACAGAAATTAAGTCCCCTGTATAATTGGAATTTCCAGGAATTTGTTATAGTTAAAAACTATATCTAGATTTCAAATATATATTAAACGTTGATTACATCGCGTGTTATTTAACATTTTATGATTTGATATAGTTTAAGACTATAGCAGCTGCATACATAAAATTTTTGGAAATCCTTTGCTTGCTATTTTAAAAAATAGATGTTAGAATAGCAACATAATAAAAAGCAAAGAACATTTGGGGTGCTGAGGCTGAGATTATACCCATGGAACCTGATGCAGTTAATGCTGCCGCAGGGAAATGTATAAGAAAGACCAAACCGTTCTAATCATTTATGTGATCAGATTTTATTTTGTCGCGCTAAAACTCCTCATCTGCTTTGTTAGAAGGAGTTTTTTTATGTTTGAAAAATGGAGTTTACGAGATGTTATCCTCTTAGCTCTTTTAGCTATTCTTTTCGGTGGGATTTTTGTCGGTTCAGGTTTTCTTTACAATATTTTGACAGCTATTTTAGCGCCAGCAGGTTTGGAGCCTTTCGCCAATGAAGTCTTGTTCGGACTTTGGTGCATGGCAGCTCCTATGTCAGCTATACTCATTCGCAAAACTGGTAGCGCCACGATTGGAGAAGTGCTTGCAGCCCTCGCAGAGGTACTATATGGTAGCCAATTTGGCATGAGCACCTTGATTTCTGGCTTCATACAAGGATTTGGTAGCGAGCTTGGGTTTGCTGCGACCAGATACAAACGCTATGATTGGTTGTCACTTACTTACAGCGCAATTGGTACGACCCTTTTGAGCTTTGCCTATGAATATTTCAAAATTGGTTACTATGCTTTCAAACCTGAGTTTGTTTTAGCATTGTTTGTTGTCCGCTTCCTTTCTGTGTTCTTTTTCTGTGCTGTTCTAGTCAAAACTATTATGAATCTTTACGACAAGATTAACCAAGCTGCTGGTAAATAAGATGAAACTAACATTAGAGCACATTTATTTTAGAGATGTCTTTAAAGATTTAACCTTCGCCTTTGAAACAGGGAAAATGACGCTCTTGATTGGCGATACCGGTGCTGGCAAATCAACCCTTTTTCGGATTTTAACAAATTTCAATGAATTAGACTTCGCTGGAGAGGTAAAGTTAGGTCATACATTGCTGTCTCATTTACCGATTCATGAACGAGTTACCTATCTTAGTATGATGTTTCAAAATCCAAGCCGTCAATTCACCATGCCAACTCTTTATGAAGAATTGATTTTTACCTTGGAAAATCTCCAGACACCCGCTGACCAGATTGATGAAAAAATCCAGCATGCGATTGCACTTGGCAAAGTAGAGCACCTGTTTCATCGAGACTTTCTGACCCTATCTGGTGGAGAAAAGCAACAAGTCTCTCTGGCGGTTCTGTTGGCTATGGATTCACAGATTATCCTATTGGACGAGCCTTTTGCTTCTGTCGATCAAGAAGCACGCAAACGCTTGATTCATTTACTAGCAAACTTGACAGAAATGGGGAAAACGGTGATTCTGTGCGACCACGACCGCAGTCTCTATGCTGACTGCGTTGACCACCTTGTTGAATTAAAAAATGGGGAACTTTTTGAACGAGATGTAGCTCTTTTAAAAAAGGAACTCCCAAGCTATCAGCTGGCACGCGAAAATACCCAGCGAAATCCTCTCTTACAATTACAGCACGTTTCCTGTCAATTTGACTCAAAAATACTTTTTACGATTGAGGATTTTACTTTTCAGCAAGGTGTTACGACTCTCATCGGGTCTAACGGTGCCGGTAAATCAACTCTTTTTCGTGCTATTTTGCAATTGCAAAAATACAAAGGCAATATGAATTATCAGGGACAAAAACTCAAGAAAAGCAAACAATTGTACCGCCATATTACTGCCGTTGTCCAAAATGCTGAAAAGCAATTCATTCGGACGACACCCGCAGAAGAATTAAACCTGTCCTCTCTTTCCAGCGAAAACCAAGCAAAGGTACAAGAAGCTTTGGATTTATTTGGCTTAGCAGACAAAATGGATTCCAGCCTTTTTCACTTGAGCGGCGGACAGAAAAAAATCATTCAATTATTGGCTATCTTGACCTTGGAAACTCCTGTCATACTCATGGATGAGCCCTTTACTGGCTTAGATAAAAAAGCCTGTGATTTTTTTGCTAATTGGATTAAGGAAAAAGCTGCACAACAGAGCTTTATTATCATTTCTCATCGTTTGGAGCCCTTGGACGGCATTAGTGATCATTTGGTAGAGCTGACGTCTCACGGGCTGACAGAGAGGAGAGCGCTATGAAAAAAGAAGAAACAAATGTCCTAGCACTCTTGCTCCTTCTCATTGTACTGACGCTAGAAATTTCCTTTATCCGCTCAACATGGCTCAACTGCGCTATTGTCGTAGGAGTACTTGCCCACCTCATTTGCCTAAAGAAATGGTGGGGTATTTTCTGGACACTGCTCTTACCTTTGCTACCAGCACTAGCAAATTACTGGGCTATTCAACTTCACGGAGATAACAGTCAAGCAATAATACTGTTTACCCGATCTTTTGCTTTAGCAGCTCTGGGAATGACCTTTTTATATGGCGTCAATCTCAATCAACTCTTGCGCTACTGGCATCAAAAAGGGCTCCCGAGTCATTTTACCTACGGACTGCTCGTTGTCTTAAACGCTATTCCAGTTATTCAAAAAGAAATCCAAGCTGTTCGCGAAGCCAGTCTTTTGCGAGGCAAAACCTTACATTTCTGGTCGCCAATCTTTTATATCAAAGCAATTTTTATCGCTTTTAACTGGCGTGATTCCTATGTAGAAGCTATGTATGCACACGGCTTTGATGAGACTGTCAAGCGAAGCTATTACCGACATTTAGAAACACCAAAAAGCACCACCCTTGCTTGCTTCTTGATTTTCCTCCTTATCAATCTAACCCTTTTTATCCCAAAGTAGGAATTTGATACAAAAAACACTACAATCAATTTTATTTTTTAGAAGGTCTTTTTATCCATTTAAAGTAGGTCATCGTCTAATTCTATCGCAACACAAGCACCGTCTTTATGCTATAATGATATCAAGTAATCCAATTTATGATAGATTTTAATAGGTTTACTCTTACAATCGTTCCCATCTCTTTTGTTGAAAATAAAAAGGAGTTACTCATGAAAATCATTTTTTTACACGGTCTTGGACAGGATAAACACTCTTGGGATAAAGTCCGTGAACTTCTGCCACAATATGACACCGAGGCTTTAGACCTCTTTTACACAAATAACAACATCATTACAGTCTCTCAGCTAGAACAACACCTTTGTCAGGAACTTCAAGCCATTAACGAACCATTTGTTCTAGTTGGATTGTCTCTCGGTGGAACTCTTGCCTTAAAGGTGGGGCAACAATTCCCTCAGCTCCAAGCACTCGTTTTATCAGGAACTCAATATAAACTAAGCTCCAATCTACTCTATAAACTCCAGCTGCTTATCTTCTCTTGCCTACCAGACTCCCTATTCAAAAAAGAGGGGCTTCATAAAAAATCTTTTGTTGGCCTGTTAAAAGACTTGAAAAATTTAGATTTATCAAGTCAACTAAGTGCAATACAACTTCCCAGCCTCATCATCTGTGGCAGCAAAGATTGGCCTAACCTGCCTTCCTCTAAAAAATTAGCTGCAGCTTTACCACAAGCAGATTTTGTGACACTTTCAGGTGGAAATCATACACTTAACACAGACCATCCTCAAGAAATGGCCACTATGATTGAAAGATTTATCCTACAAAATTGTGAAATCTGAGGTTTTCTCAGATTTTTTAAATTTTAGAAATATTTGAGAATTGCTTGAGACTTATTTGACAAGCATTTTGTATACTAAATAGTGAAAAGAGGGAGAACTCTACGATAGAAAAAATGGAGGTCATGTTATGGAAACTGTTGTAAATGTGAAACACATCAGCAAGAGATTTGGACAACAACTCGCTTTGAATGATGTCAGTCTCACCGTAAAGCAAGGAGAAATTTACGGGCTAATTGGGAAAAATGGAGCTGGTAAGACAACGCTTATCAAAGTGATTACCCAGCTGATTCAGCCCAATAGCGGTACGGTCGCTCTCTTTGGCTCTTCTAATAACTCCGAATGGACGCACGCTCTCAAGCGAGTTGGTTCTGTCATTGAAGCACCCGCTGCTTACAATCACTTGACGGCCTATGAAAACTTAAACTATTGTTGCAAGATACGGCATATCCCAAATGCGGATAAGGTTATCCAAGAAACTCTCTCTTACGTGGGCTTGACCAATACTGGCAAGAAAAAATTCCGAGATTTTTCTCTTGGAATGAAACAGCGCTTGGGCATTGCCATTGCTCTTCTGTCAAAACCAGATTTGATGATTTTGGATGAACCGATTAACGGGCTTGACCCTGTCGGAATCAAAGAATTCCGCCAGTTGGTGCAACGCCTCAATGAAGAATTGAATATGACCTTCATCATTTCCAGTCATATTTTAAGTGAACTATACTTGGTCGCTACAAAATTCGGCATCATTGAAAATGGTCATCTCATCAAAGAAATTACGAAAGTAGAATTTGAAGAAGATAATGAAGATTATATCGTTTTGAAAACAAATAATCTTGCTGAAGCAAGCAAAATCCTCCACGATCAACTAGGCTACCGTCTCAAAGTCGTGAATGCGACAGATGAAATACACATCTTCACTCACTCGCACGAAATCAACAAGATTGTTCAAACGCTAGGGGCAGAGAATGTTACCATTAACGAAATTTACTATGCTCGCCAAGATTTAGAAAAATACTTTACAGATTTGGTAGAATAGGGAGGTTTATCATGTTCCACACAATTCAAGCAGACTTTTATCGTCTTTTTCGTTCAAAAGGTTTTTGGATTACAGAAATCCTTTTTATCATCACACTCTTATTAGGTGTGCTCTACGGTGTTGTGGGAAGTATCGGAGTTCATACAGATACAAAAGCTTTTGAAAAACTGGGCGACAACGGAGGCTGGACTGGCTTTGAGGCTATCACTAAAACCTCTGATAATCTTAGTAATACCATTATCTTTACTATTATCCTTGTTGTTTTATTGATTGGAATTGATCTCACCCAGAAATTATATAAAAATTCTATTACTAGTGGTATTTCACGGGCAGAATTCTATTTATCTAAATTCCTTGTTCTGGCAACTCTCATCGTACTTCAATTGATTCTAACCTATTCCTCATTTATTCCAGCTACGCTCATCAATGGTATGGGAACCGCACCCAAACATTTTCTTTCTAATTTTTTCATTACGATAGGGGTTCAATTTATTTGTACCCTAGCTTGGGTTAGCCTTGTTTCTTTCGTACTGTATGCTACCAACTCTATTATAGCTGCTATTTTCACTTATTTGATCGGTGTTTCCCTGCTAAGTCTGCCAACTGTCTTTTATCCAGATATTGACTGGTTGAAATACTTGAACATGCAATTCTATTTTGACATGGTTTCTAAACAGGATATGGTATTCAAAACCATAACCATCGCTCTTCTCATCACACTTCTTTTTACATTTAGTGGTATACAGGTATTTAAAAGAAAAGATTTATAACAAAAGAAAACAGCTAGTCAAAGATTAGCTGTTTTTCTGTATAAAATATTCACAAACGGACAAGCAATTCAAACCAATTTCCTTTAGCTTTCATGGTTAAATCACCGCCAAGAATATCTACTAGTTGTTGAGTGATATAAAGTCCTAAACCAGAAGATTCTTCCGTGTTAGAGAGGTTTTCAGAATAAAAGCGATTGGTCAATTTTTCCAAATGTTGAATGGGCTGACAGACAATGTTTTTTACACTTAAATGAATAGCCGCATCTTTTCGGATTAAAGATAGCTGGGCAGTTTCCTTTCCATGCTTGAGGACATTACTTAGCATATTTTGGACAATTCGCTCCAAAATTTCTGGGTCTGACTCTATCATTAAACTCTCCTGCAAATTCACTTGCAGTTCAATTCCTTGCTTTTGAAAGGCATCATAATAAGGAAGCATTTGCTTTGCAACCAGTTTGGAAATGTCTATTTGCCGAAATTGTGGTCGAACTGCACCTTCCATAAGACGGCGGTATTCCATGAGAGCTTCTAAACGATTGGAAACAACGGACAGATTGGTCGCAATTTTCAACAGCTGTTCATTTCCTTCTTTTCCCTTTATCAGCTGCTGAGTAAAACCGCTTGCTATCGTCAGAGGCGTGCGAATATCGTGAGCAATATTGCTAATGGCCATATCCAAAGTTTTCTTTTCCTGACGAGCGATAAAACGTGTCTGCTCTACTTCTTGAAAGAGCTTTTCAACTTCATCTGCCAACTCAATAATCGTTTGGCTGTGGTTTTGAGGTGCCAAACGAATTTCACTGCTTGTTTTGCGTTTTTCTCGAATCTGTGCCGCCAGATTTCTCACTGCAAAATGATAACGTAACAGCAAAATTCCAAGCAGACCGATGAACATAATTAGTATAAAATCAAGCATTCTCAGTCCTCCTTAAGCCGTACACCCAGTCCCCAAATCGTTTCGATATATTCTTCCGAATCATCCACTTGTGCCAATTTCTTACGGAGATTGCTGAGATGAGTATTGAGCGTATTGTCTCCTGGCAAATATGCCTCTTCCCAAATCAACTCAAACAGTTCTTCCTTTGTGTAAATCTTCTTAGGGTGACAAAGCAAGGTTTGAAATATCTGATACTCTTTCTTGCCTAAACGAACTCGTTTCTCGCCATTGACCACTTCAAATGTATCTGGTGAAAGACGGATATTTTTTATTCTTTGAATTTCCGTCGATTGCTCTTGTGAAAGGTGGTTGCGAAGCTGCACGGTCACACGTGCAAAAAGCTCGTCCAGATCGAATGGTTTGACAATATAGTCATTGGCACCATCTAGCAGATATTGACTAACCAGCGGTTTCTCACCCAAAGCTGTCAGCATGACCACTGGAATCTGACTGCTTTTGCGAATTTCTGCCAAGACCTGATCACCGTTTTTCCCTGGCAGCATAATGTCCAGCAATACCAAATCAATTGCTTCCTGCGCAAAAACAAGAAGTCCTTCCGTTCCAGAATAAGCCGAGAAAACCCTGTGCTCAGTTTCAAACAAATCTTTTAAAATGTCATGAATATCGTTGTTATCTTCGATGATTAAAATATTGGCCATATTACGTCCATTCCAACAAAATCTCTTATCCATAGTGTAACAAGGAAAAAGACGGAAGTCAACGGAAAGCAAAAAAGAGAGTGGGATGACGAAATCAAGTTTCTACGAAGCTACTGATTTCTGCCCCACTCTCACCGAATTCTTGAAATAAGAGAGCCGATTAAAATGATTTTAAATTTTGTCTCACGCCCCAATTGCTCTATTTCACACTTGCCCCATTAGTCGCAATGACTTCCTTATACCAGTCAAAGGATTTTTTCTTGGAGCGTTTGAGTGTGCCGTTTCCATCGTTGTCACGGTCTACATAGATGAAGCCATAGCGTTTTTTCATCTCACCGGTTCCAGCGGAAACGAGGTCAATACAGCCCCAAGTGGTGTATCCTAAAAGTTCTACACCGTCTACATTAATCGCATCGCGCATAGCCTTGATATGGGCTGCTAGATAGTCAATACGGTAGTCATCTTCGACATAGCCATTTTCATCTGGCGTATCAACTGCTCCCAGCCCGTTTTCCACGATAAACATCGGCTTTTGATAGCGATCCCAGATGACGTTAAGGGTAATTCGCAAGCCCAGCGGGTCAATCTGCCAGCCCCACTCAGAAGCTTCTAGGTAAGGATTCTTAAGCGAGGCAAAGATATTTCCGGCAGTTTTTTCATTGACCTTTGGATCACCAGAAGCCACACGGCTAGAATAATAAGAGAAGGAAATAAAATCCACCGTATAGGTCTTGAGCAAGTCTAGGTCTTCTTTTGTCATTTCAACCTCAATACCCAAACGCTCCCATTTCTTCTTGGCATAGTTTGGATATTCTCCTCTGGACTGGACATCGATGAAGAAATAGCTTTCCCGATCTTCCTGCAAAGCTGCCCAGTAATCTGCCGGATTGGCTGTATTTGGATAATACTGACCAGCTGCCAGCATGCAGCCAACCTTGTTTTCAGGGTCGATCTCGTGTGCCAACTTGGTCGCAATAGCTGACGCTACCAATTCATGATGAGCTGCTTGGTATTTGACCTGCTCTTCATTTTCCCCTTCTTCAAAGTAAAGTCCTGCTCCCATAAACGGTGCATGGAGAATCATATTGATTTCATTGAAAGTCAGCCAGTATTTGACTAGCCCCTTGTAGCGGGTAAAAAGAGTGCGGCAGAGACGCTCGTAAAATTCCAGCATTTTGCGGCTGCGCCAGCCTCCGTATTCCTCAATCAAGTGCATAGGACAGTCAAAGTGGGTGATGGTCACCAGAGGCTCGATGCCATACTTATGGCATTCCTTAAAGAGGTCTTCGTAAAATTTCAAGCCTGCTTCGTTGGGCTCCAGCTCATCTCCCTTTGGAAAAATCCGAGACCAGGCGATAGAGAGTCGATAAGTCTTAAAGCCCATTTCGCCAAAAAGCGCAATATCTTCTTTAAAATGGTGGTACATATCAATGGACTCTTTTGCCGGATAGAAATAGCCATCCTCAAAGTCAAACATCTTTTTCTTACCAGCAATAATCGGGAAACGATCCGCACCAATCGGCACCACATCGACATTTGCAAGACCTCTACCATCAGCATTATAGGCCCCTTCACATTGGTTGGCAGCGGTCGCTCCGCCCCATAAAAATCCATCTGGAAAAGTCAATTTTTCTGTCATTTTTTCCTCCTTATAATATAAAACGTTTTCTACACTTTATATTATAACAAACAAATAAGAAGTTTTCTTATAAAATACTGTCAAATAGTGATACTATTCTATTTTCCAAGTACATTAACGACTTTTGCTAACTTTTGTCATTTAGAACTGAACATTTTTATTAAAATCGGGTATCTGACTTCATTTCTCTATCGCTTAGCATAACAAAACTCCCTTTGAAACGCCAAAGAGAGTTGGATGATAATTTATCCATTTTAGTACAATTTCAAATCCCGTGGGTCTACTGGGAAAGTTGGATTATAAGGATTATGACGAAGTTTGAAGTGTTTTACTTCTTCAATCGTTTGGGTACCAGATAATTGCATCACTGTTTTTAATTCATCATTGATATGCTCAAAGACTTGGTGGACACCCACACTACCACCAAGAGCTAGACCATAAATCACAGGTCGTCCAATAGCCACTAAATCTGCCCCAGAAGCGAGCGCCTTAAAGACATGCTGACCACGACGGACACCTGAATCAAAGACAATTGGTACACGTTTATCAACTGTTTCAGCCACTTCTTGCAATGAATCGAAAGCTGCCGGGCCGCCGTCAATTTGCCGTCCACCGTGGTTGGTTACCCAAATACCAGAAGCACCGGCATCAAGCGAGCGCTCTACATCTTCACGGCATTGTGGACCTTTGACATAGACAGGGAGGTCTGAGTAAGATGCGATAAATTCCACATCACGAGGGGATAATTTTTGCTTAGCTGATTTGTAAACGAAGTCCATTGTCTTGCCTGCACCATCAGGAAGGTATTCTTCTACAATCGGCATGCCAACTGGAAAAACAAAGCCATTGCGTTTGTCCACTTCACGGTTGCCCCCAACAGTCGCATCCGCTGTCAAAACAATTGCTTTATATCCTTCTGCTTTAACCCGATCCATGATATGACGGTTAATGCCATCATCTTTACTAAAGTAGAACTGGAACCAATGTGGTGTTCCTTGAAGAGCTTGCGAAATTTCTGGAAGATCGATCGTTGAATAAGAGCTTGTGGTGTAGAGAGAACCAAATTCATGCACACCTTTTGCTGAAGCCACTTCTCCTTGTACATTCGCCAGCTTATGAGCCGCTACCGGAGCTAGAATAATTGGAGACGATAGTTTATCTCCGTCAAATTCAATCTCTGTACTTGGATTTTCCACATTTCGAAGCGTATGAGGCACAATTAACTTATGGTTAAAGGCACGAATATTTTCCCGCAGAGTAAAAGTATCTTCGGCTCCACTTGCGATATAGCCAAATGCAGCTTTGGGAATGACCTTCTGAGCCATGGGCTCTAAATCATAAGTGTTAATGAAATCAACTGGACCTTCAGCACTACTAGTTTGGTAAGACATAATGTTTCCTCCTGTCTAATGCATATCTGCAGAGAAAGGCAGATCGAACCCTTTAAAAGCAAGCGCTTTCATTCTCTCGAAACAAAAAATTCAATCAGTCTATCTAACAGATCAGAATAATAAGAATTTGTATAAAATTTATACCAATTTAATGAAGTGAAACAGCTTCTGCAATTTATAGTAGAGTTAGAGAGGGATGCCCTCCCGCTCTAACTACTATAAATAGTCGTAAAAATTAAGATAAGCTGTGGCTCACGTTATGGCTTGACACCATATTCTTTGAAATAAGCTGTAATAGGTCGCAGCTCTTGCCCATCATAAGCCGCAAAGAATTCTTCTGGACTCATTTGACCATGTGTTTCTTGATAACCAGCAGAAATTTTTTCTACAAAGTCACCATCAACAATATCCAATTCCAATTCTTCCACAGGGATACCACGTTTGTCTGTGATTTTAGCATCAATCAAAACAGGCTTTCCAGATTTTGAAACTTCAAGCGCGCGGTCAAATGCAGCTGGCAATTCCTCTAAAGTTTTAACTGTTATTCCCTCTACTCCCATTCCTTCTGCAACTTTCGCAAAATCTACTTCGTAGAGGTCTACGCCTGAAAAGTTCATGACCAGATCTTCCTGTTCAGACTTGATAAAGTTGAGTGAATTGTTAGAAGTGATAATATTGATAATTGGCAACTGGTATTTGACTTGGGTCGTCAGATCCTGCATCACCATTGAAAATGCACCGTCCCCAGCAATATTGAAAACTTGGCGATTTGGGAAAGCAAATTGACCTGCGATAGAAGCTGGTACACCATAACCCATGGTGGCAAAAAGAGCGGAGATGGTCCATTTCTTCTCTGGTGTAAAGTTTAAGAAGCGGAAGCTATTGATAATATTGTCCCCAACATCAATACCATAGACAGCATTGGCATCTGAAATGCGGTTGATTTCGCGATAAACTTGTTCAAACTCTAGTGGTCCGTCTGCTTTTTGCATTAAACGTTCCAGATAAGCTTTCCAATCTTTCATGGCTGCCACACTTGCTTGATAAAATGGTTGCGGAGCGACCGCTTCACTACGTACCAAGGCTTTTTTCAGAAAACTTCCAGAATCTGATAAAATCCCTAAATCCAAGTAGTGATGACGACCAAAATTAGCAGCATCAATATCAATAGAAACAAACTTAAAATCAT
Organism: Streptococcus sp. HF-2466; assembly: GCF_015594645.1. NCBI lineage: Bacteria > Bacillati > Bacillota > Bacilli > Lactobacillales > Streptococcaceae > Streptococcus > Streptococcus sp. HF-2466. Next base: position 43,352 of record NZ_JADNQU010000005.1, on the reverse strand, counting down.
GAGAACGATAAACTAAGTTGGCAAATGGGAAGTTTGTCCCAAGAGCAATCACCAGATCAGCTGCCGCAAAAGCTTCATCACCAACCTTAGAGGCGGCACGATTCAATGTTCCTAAGTTGGCTTCAAAGTCATCTGGAATTTTGCCCTTAGCCAGACCCGCTACAGCAATCGGAATTTGCAATTTTTGAGACAGTTCTATCAATAACTGCGCATTGTTCCCGATACCAGAACCTACATGAAAGATAGGACGCTTAGCTGCTTTTACTAGTTCAAGAAATTGATCCACTTCGGCATCCGTTGCTTGGGGCAGCGGTAAGTTTTTTTCTGCTGTATGAGAAGCATAATCTACATCTGGAATTTCTACATAACCAAAGTTATTTGGCATGATAACAACAGCTACACCATTATGTTTATAAGCCTCACGAATCGCTTTATCAACAACATAAGGGAGACTTTCTGGTGTCATAACCACTCGGTTGTAAACCGCAACATCACTAAACATCGGTAATTCAGAAAACTCTTGGAAATAATCATAATTCATGTTTGTGCTAGGCACTTGACCGACCAAAGCTAAAACCGGAGCATGATCTTCCCGCGCATCGTACAAGCCATTGAAAAGATTGACAGCGCCAGGACCAGCAGCCCCAAGAGTTACGCCTATTTTTCCAGTCAATTTAGCATGAGCTGCAGCTGCAAGAGCTCCAACTTGTTCGTGACGAACTTGAACAAAGTGAAGGTTTTCCTTTTCCAGATCCAGCGCATTCATAGTTGAATTGACAGAACCACCAGGGTAACCGTAAACATTTTCCACACCCCATGCTTCCAATACACGAAGCATAGCAACAGCAGCAGGCACTGTTTTCACATTAGACATAATAATCCTCCATCTCAGAGAATGGAATTGCAATTTCAAAATCTGTTTTTTAGTTACGGTAATATCATAATACTTTTTGAATTCGTTTACAAAAAATTTGCTCACAGATTTTCACAATCTCAGAAAATATCAAAAAGCTTATACACAACAGCATTTCCTTTTATGCTTTATCTAAGTTTGTGACATAATAAACAATGCTTTTCAAATATAAAAAAACACCTACGGATTCCCAACCGTAGATGTTGTAAAGTTTGAATTAAGCAACAGCAATATACCGTCTCTTTCCGCTAAAAGCAATGTAAGAAATCCATGTCGCACCATCTGCATTCAAAACCTTATCATAAGTGACCGATTGCCCGGCATCATAATAAGCCAATTCAGGAGCTGACATTCTAGCTTCTGCTTTGATAGAGGAGCGTTTTGTAAAACGATATACACCTTGAGCAGGGATAGAGGGTGTTTGGGGAGACGGAGTCGTTGGTTTTGACGGGGTTACTGATGAAGCGTAATCTCCACCTTCAAAGCCATAATATTCCTCTAAACTCAAACCAGAATGGTAAACTTCATCAGCTTCCTTACCGATGTAACGAATATGCCATGCTTCTGGCATGTATCCTGTCGAAGCTTCTTTCCCTGGTTGGTAACGGACTACAAAACCGTAGCGATGTGCATTGTTCTTCAACCAATTACTTGCAGCAGTATCCTCTAAAAGATTGCCCGCTTTATCCGTTAAATCAAAGACAAGACCTGTTTGGTGCTCACTATAACCCGGACGTGCAGAGTAACGATCCGCAGCAGCTTGACCATCTTTGTTCACATAATTTTGATACAGAACTTTTTGATAATCATAACTTCTAAATCCGCTGTAAGCATAACCAACATTATAGCCTTGAGCAATCATATCATTTCTTAATCGAAGAAAGGCAGCTTTTGCAGTTGGATTTTCACCAGGATTGTAGTTAGCAGCCATCGGATGCTTTTTGTTTGCCACTACAATTTCATCATATTTACCTTGGATAAAGTAGTAGGAGCCATTATATTGTACTTCTTTTGCACCTGTTTGAGGGCCTTCCACCTTAGTTGTCGTACCCGTCACACCTTGCAAACTACCGTCCGACTGAACATAGTACATGTGTATGTTATATTCACCACGATTATTTTTATGACGGCGGATATCTACACTCAACTTATAGGTGCCATCTGTTTGCTTAATCGCATCGTACCAGATCACATCATCTTGGCCACCTTGACTAGACCAAACAGGCAGCTTTACTGTCTTCACACCCTTGGTGGAGCTGACATTCGTCACCACCACATCGAAACCTTGGGAAGTCTTGTTTTCAATGTGAATCGTGCCAGTCACGCTGTATTTGGGTTCTTCCACCTTAGTCGTAGTACCCGTTACACCCTGCAAACTACCGTCCGACTGAACATAGTACATGTGAATGTTGTACTCGCCACGATTATTTTTATGACGACGAATGTCCACACTCAACTTATAGGTGCCGTCATTTTGCTTAGCAGCGTCGTACCAGATGATGTCATCTTGACCGCCTTGACTAGACCAAATAGGCAACTTCACTGTCTTCACACCCTTGGTCGAGCTGACATTCGTCACCACCACATCAAAACCTTGCGAAGTCTTGTTTTCAATGTGAATCGTGCCAGTCACCTGAACAGGCTTAGGAGTTTCTTCATTTGTTAAGGTTGCAATTGGGATATAGCGACGTGTACCACTGTAGCTAACATAACTAATCCATTGATGATGATCTGCGTCCAATACCTTATCATAGCGAATTCTTTCTCCTCTTGCAAAGGTAAATTCAGTCTTAGCCGTCATTGTGGGACTATTTTTGACTTCAACTTCCTTTTTAAAAGTATAAACTCCTTGAGACGGAATGGATTCTCTCGCAGAACTTGACTCAGCTACGGTTGTCTTAGTGCCGCTAACACCTCTTACTTTACCGTTTGATTCAATGTAGTAAAGGTGAATATTATAGGTGCCACGTTCACCCTTGTGCTTATCAATATTGACAGAAACTTTATAATTTCCATCACTTTGCTTAGCGGCATCATACCAAATAATATCATCTTGACCGCCCTTATCTGTCCAGATAGGAACTTTCACTCTAGAAATTCCATTGCTGTCTGACGCATTTGTAATCAGGACATCAAAGCCTTGAGATGTCTTATTTTGAATGTTAATGGTGCCAGTCACACTATATTTTGGCTCTTCCACCTTAGTCGTAGTACCCGTTACACCCTGCAAGCTGCCGTCTGACTGAACGTAATACATGTGCACATTATAGTCACCGTAGTTATTCTTATGACGACGAATGTCCACACTCAACTTATAGGTGCCATCTGTTTGCTTAACTGCATCGTACCAGATGATGTCATCTTGACCGCCTTGACTGGACCAAACAGGCAGCTTCACCGTTTTAACACCTTTGGTTGAACTAACATCTGTCACTACCACATCAAAACCTTGCGAAGTCTTATTTTCAATGTGAATCGTGCCGGTCACACTATATTTAGGTTCTTCCACCTTAGTCGTGGTACCCGTCACACCTTGCAAGCTGCCGTCTGACTGAACGTAATACATGTGCACATTATAGTCACCGTAGTTATTCTTATGACGACGAATGTCCACACTCAACTTATAGGTGCCATCTGTTTGCTTAACTGCATCGTACCAGATTACATCATCTTGACCGCCTTGACTAGACCAAATAGGCAACTTCACTGTCTTCACACCCTTGGTCGAGCTGACATTCGTTACCACCACATCGAAACCTTGGGAAGTCTTGTTTTCAATGTGAATCGTACCTGTCACTTGACTTTGAGCTGGTCTTTGAGGTGCTGGCTGAGCTAACTTTGTAACAGCTGCATAACGACGCATTCCACTATAAGAAATATAGCTAATCCATTGATAACCATCATTTTCCAACACTTTATCATAGTTAACGCTATCGCCTCTATTAAAAGTAAATTGTGTCGGAGCTGACCATTTGGCTTCATTCTTAACCTCTGCCGTTTCAGAGAAAGTATATCTTCCTCTAGAAGGGAGTGTTCCTGTTGAAGAAGGTGTTGGCTTTGCAGGTTGAACTGATTCTGTTACCAACTTATTAATAGCCGCATAACGACGGATACCGCTATAAGAGCGATAGCTAAGCCATTGGTAACCATCCGCAACCAAAACTCGGTCATAGTAAACGCGATCGCCTGCATTCACATAAAACTGCAATGCTGCACTCGCTTTCGGTTCATTTTTCACTTCCGTACGTTTCGTATAAGTGTAATAGCCCTGACTTGGTAAGGAAGGTACACTTTGCGCTACTTTGGATTCTGCAAGACGAGCTTGTTGTGCCGTTTGCGTTTTATCCATCAATTTCGCAACATCAATTTCTTCTTTCCTTGCTCCTTTTTCGACAGGACTCTTTTCCACTTTTGCAGTTGTTGAAGAATCAGCTGTGTCTGTTGTTGCATCAACAGATGAATTTGTTGTTTCGTCTTCTGTCTGTGTCGCTGCATCAACAGTCGTTGTTTGAGAAGGTGTCGTTTCTGTAACTACAGAAATAGCTTTATCTGCCGTTGTCGTCTTTTGAGTATTTTCAGAAGACGTTTTAGCAACACCCGTGTCTGCTGATGAGCTAGCTGGCGCAGTTGTTGTTACAGCAGTTTCTTTTTGAGTTGCTGCTGATTGAGAAGACACATCAATTGATTCAGTTGTGTTTTGAGTCTTATTTGCTGTGCCAACTTGAGCTGCTTCAGGTACTGTTCCAGTCGTGGCTTGTTCATCAGCTAACACGGTTTGACCGCCCATAAAGAGGACACATCCAATCAAAACAGAAGCTGCACCACACGAATATTTACGAATGGAAAAACGTTGTTCTTTGTGATCAAACATTTTTTTCATCACTTGTCCTACTTTCTAATTTATTTCTATCATCTTAATTTCTGTAGAAAGGATGTGTATTGGCATTTTCATCTTGCCCACTCAAAATCCGGTCTGTATTAGAAACCTGTCCCGTAACAGGATCAGCTACACCAGCAGGAACCACAATAAAAGCAGCACCACCTACTTGAGCGTCTTTAGGATAAATCGTTCCCCAAAATGTGTTCGCGACTATTTTTTCAGAAGTAAGACCATACTCTCTTTTCTCACCTGCAAAAGCAGCTTGACCATTAGAATTAATGGTAATACTTTTTCCCAAGTCATTACTCCAAGTTCCTGAAATTGTTGAAAAATCACCACTAGCAAGAGCGTTTACGTCAACTGTAGACTTTGCTTCTGCTGCAGGAGAAGTATTACTATCGGCGTTAGTTGCACTTGAAGAGGGTTGAGTAGTTGACGATTGAGCAGGTGACATCTGTTCACTAGCAGCAGATTGAGTACTGTCCCCTGCTTTTTTATTACTACTCGCGTTAGCAGTCATCTTTTTCTTAGCTTTAGATGATTTTGCTTTTTTAGAACTACTTTGTGCAGTCTTTACTGTCGAATGGTGATTCGAATCACTTTTTGTTTCATTTTTATGGCAAGCGCTCAGTAAAAGCAAAGAGCACAACATAGTTATACTTGCTACTTTATATGAATTTTTCATTGTATTTCCTTTCTTTTTCAGGAATCCTTAAATTCCAAAATCATTATACAACTTTGTTTTGTAAAAATTAACATATTTTATAAATGTTTGTAATTTATTTGTAATATTTCTCTTGTCCAAGAAAAAAGGTTAACAATATCTTTAATGTTTTACATCTGAATAGGCTATGTAGTAACGCTTAGACTCTGTTCCATTAGAAACTACAAAACTATACCAATTTTCACCGTTTTCAAAAACATACTGATCCCAATCAACATTTCCTTTAGGATAAGTATAGGCAACTTCGCTTGATTTATCTGGTGAAGCATAAACTGGCGTGTCTTGGTACAGTTCAAGAGTTCCAGAGGTCACTTGAGTACCTCCTCCTTGAGATTGAACAATTGAAGGAGTCGAAGATTGCTGACTACTTGCACTATTTTGGCTATTTGAATTACTAATCTCTGATGATTGAGCATTTGTAACCGAATTGTCTTGCTCTTTATCAGTTGTTTTATTATCATTAGTAGACGTTTTGTTATTTTGAGAAGCTTTTGTCTTTTTAGAGCTACTACTTTTTGTTGTTTTCGTTGTTTTTACTGAATGTCCATTTGTCCCACTTTTGACTTCGTTTTTATGACAAGCACCAAGTAAGAGCATAGAGCACAACATGGTTACACTTGCTAATTTATATGATTTTTTCATTGTATTTCCTTTCTTTTTCAGGAATCTTTAAATTCCAAAGTCATTATATAACTTTGTTTTGTAAAAATCAACATATTTTAGAAATATTTGTAATTTATTTGTAACAATTACCTTGTTCTCATATTCCTGATAGGAACAACAAAATTTTGATAACATTTTTCATGTTTTTAACAGAGTTAAATCTCCTTTCTAGGTACACATTATATCCCTTTGAATAAACTATTGCAATAGATTTTTATAAAAATAATTATTTTTTTTAAAATTATAACTATAATCATTTTATGTATTTGGGCATGTTTCCATAGTTTTAATGTAATTTTTTCAAAAATAAAACACAAATAAAATTATCTCCATCATAAACTGGACATAAATTTATTCGTGTTTCTCATATTATATCTTATTTTTAACTTATATTTTTTTAAAATTATCACGAAGATACTTTTCAAGTATTAAAGCCATTTTTTCATTACCGCTGAGTTTATATAATACTTGCGAAAATGTAAAATATTGCTTTACAATACTTTGGCTAGAAAAATCCTCGCTAATATTCGCTAATATACAGTATAAATCTGCTAATAAATAACTACAACTGTATTCATTACATTTTTCAATAACATCAAGCGTTTCTTCTATTCCCTTCTCAATCTGAAAACTTTTCCAAAGATATCGGCAAAAATTATATCTAATTTTAATATAAATTTTCAGTTCTATTGTATGAGTAAAATCAATATTTTGAAGTTTAGATATTATTGCTTGATAACATTTTTCAAATTCATCATTATTTTTTTCTTCTAAAAAGAAATCAAGCAAGGTATTAGAGATACGAAGGTACATTAACTCATCTTTATTTAATCGCACAAGCATTTGTTCTAATTTTATAATAGCCTCCTCTCTTTTATTATCACAATGAAATGAAACAATTGCTCCTATCCATTCAAGATAATTTTGATCTGATAGTGACAATCTATGCCATTTATCAATTTCTAAACTGTATAAATATTTTAATGAATCATACTCACGCTTTACTAGAAAAGATTCTACCAACTCTTTAAATTGTACCAACTTAGATGTCTCGCCAAGTACACTATCATCAAAAAAATAGTTCATTGGTACATTCATTTTTTTTGATAATGAATATAAAAGATCCGAACCAGGCATATACTTGCCCTTTTCCATTCTACTAATTTGACCTTGTTCACATACCCCTTCTGCTAATTCTTTTTGGGATAGCCCTAATTCCAATCGTTTACTTTTTAATCTTGTGGCTAATAATGTACTCATACTATTCCTTCAATATTTTATAAATTATGTTTCATTATATCATATGAGTTAAAGTATATAAAATTAAATTTTTATGACAATAATAATTTTTTTAATGTTATATCTATTGAAACGAGGCTGAAATTGCCAATCTATAGTTGACTCAAAGATTACAACTATTCTGCTATTCGCTCTGCCAGCATTTGATAGCCTGCGACCGTCAAATGCAGCCCGTCAGTGGTAAATGCTTCTTTTAATTGTCCTGTTTCGTCTAGTAGGTCGTCATAGACATTTACAAAAGTCACATTCATATAAGCAGAAGTCAACTCTTGATAGACATGGTTGAGACTTTGAATTTTTCGATTGCTTCTTAGATGAACGCGCTTTTTGTAAGTAGGGCTTTCATTGACTGGTAAAACAGACAGAAGGCAGATTTCTGCAAGAGGATAATTCCTAGCAATCGTTTGGATGATACTTTCCACATTTTTTACTGTTTCTTGCTGGGGGATTTCCTTGCCAATATCATTGGTACCGATAAGGAGAAAGACCTTATCAACTGCCTGCCCAAATAAAAGAGATCCTAAATGCTCTAGTAGCAAATCCGACCGATAACCTCGAATTCCACGGTTTATTAGTGTTTTTGACGTTTTAAATAACTCATGTAAGGGAAAATACTCTACGATAGAATCTCCCAGAAAAAGTACATCGGGGTCTTTGACGGATATACGATTCAAATCGTGGTACTTTTGTCTGATCTGCTCTTGCTCATTTAACAACCATTCTTCTAATAGTTGGACAGCCATTGACTCTCTCCTTTGCTCAAATAGTTCTCTAATACTGTCAGGACGCCCGCCTCTGTATTTGCTGGTGCAAGGTGATTGGCAACTGCCTTGGTTTTAGGATCCGCATTCTCCATAGCATAGGAAACCCCAGCTAATTGCAGCATTTCAATGTCATTTTCACTATCTCCAAAGGCCATGATTTCCTGCTCTTGAATTTCCCATTTTTGCATCAATTGCTCTAACCCCCAAGCTTTATGGATCCCTTTTTGCAAAATGTCAATCGCTCCATAGCCGCTTGTGACCGCATTTAATGTGTCTGCAAAATCCTGATTGAGCTGTCGAGTAGCCTGAACTGCTACTTGCTCGTTTACCACCATACTCATTTTCAGAACTTGCGGAAAATCGTCTGGACGTAATGTTTCGACAAAGTTTATCTTTCGGTAAAATTCTTGCGCCATTTCTGCTGTCATGACTTTTTCAATCATAGGGAAAATCGTTCCCGTTTTGACAAAAGCGCCATTTTCAGCTGTGACAACGAGGTGCACATCACGTTCTCTCCCTTCAAAGTAAGACAAGACCTGTTCCACCAAGTCTGGAGACCAACATGTACCCAGCAGTACCTCGTTTTTATCAAAAATCCGCGCTCCATTTGCAGCAATCAAGGTCACGCGCTCCAACAAATCACCAAATAACAAGTGCATTCGGTGAATTTCATTGCCCGTTGCCACCACAAATCGAATCTCCCGCTTGTCCAGCTCATCCAATATATTTTTCAACCGGTCGCGATCGAATTCTCCTTTTTCATCTAAGAGCGTGCCATCCATATCAGTCACAATCATCTTAATTGGCATGTTATCACCTCTAACAATCATTCATTTCAAATTCAAATCCCAACGTTCATTTATTTCATGATGTAAAACTATCCTTTTGCTATTTCTGTAATTTTGCTTAGATAATACAGGACAGGATTGGCTACATTTACATCCTATTTCAAAAGGATTATAGCACATTTAAAAAATAGTAAACAAACCTTTTTCTTCTATTTTACCAAAAAGAGGGGTGAAGAGGAAACAATTGTATTCAAGCAAGGATTGGTCTTTTCGGATATAGTTTTAAGCTATATCCCTTCCTCTAAATTAACTATTTTTCAAAAGTGCTTAGCTTGTGTACAATAAAAAGTAAGAAATTTAGAAAGAGACTTTTGACATGACACAATCAAAATTTCAACTTGTTGGCTCTCTTCTTCGCCCAGCCAACCTCCTTGCCTACAAAAATAAAATCGAACATCGTGATGATATTCACTATCCATTTTACGACAATTTTCCCGGCTATCTTGAAACAGAGACAGCAGCGATAAAAAAAGTGATTGCTGATGAGAAGGCAAACGGTATTGATATTCTAACAGACGGAGAATACTCAAAATCAATGTGGCATTTAGACTTTGTTTGGGGTCTTAAAGGTATTGAACGCTATATTGCAGATCATGGTTACACTTTCCAAGACCATGATGGCGGACAGTATGAGACTCGCAAAGACATTGGTATCTGTATCACTGAGCCTCTTTCAGGGAAGAATCATCATTTCTTAGACATTTACAAATTGCTCAAGGAAGAAGCTGGTGATACACAAACCAAATTAACCATTTGGGGACCTGCTCATGCTTACACAGAACTGGCTATCTTTGATGGGCTGGCTGGCGATGATCAAGTTTACAAAACAAATGAAGAATTAAAGGTCGGTCTCATCAAGGCTTACAAAGAATTCTTGGCGGAATATAAAGAAGCTGGCGGTGAAATTATCCAGTTTGACGACTGCCTTTGGGAACTTTTTGACGAATCAAATCCTGCTTCATTTTTTGCCGATGGCAATGCTGCGCTGGCTGATTTAGCTGATGAATTCATTGCAATCAATAACGAAGTGGCTGATTATGGACATCAATTAGGACTGAAAGTTTGGACACACAACTGCCGTGGAAATTATGAAAGCCGGTCTGCTTCAGGCGGAACTTATGAAGCCATTGCGGAAAAATTCTTGCGTGATCAACACTATGACCGCTTCTTCTTAGAATGGGACAGTGACGTCTCAGGTGATTTGAAGGCTCTTGCTTCTCTTAAAGATAAAGATGCTGAGGTTGTTCTTGGACTCCTTTCCAGTAAGACAACTGATCTTGATGATGAAGAACGTGTTCTCAAGTTATTAGAACAAGCCAGCACCATTTTGCCTAAGGAACGTTTGCTGCTGTCACATCAATGCGGTTTTGCCTCTTGTGATTCTGGCAATGAGTTGGCTATCCCGCAGCAATGGGCTAAAATCAAACAAGGCCAAGAAATCGCTAAGAAATTTTGGGGTTAAGTTGTACGCGACGACAGCTCTTGTGACTATTTAGTGATCCCTTATAAAACGCGAGACAAACTTCTTTTTGAGGTTTGTCTTTTTTGACCTTTGGCAATAAATACGACTGAAAAGGAGGAAAATCAAAGCGATTTCTCTATTTGGAAAATTTTTAAGGCAAAAATAACAGAGAACTGCACTTGCATATTTTCTTTCTAATAATGTCTATGTTACAACTTTCAGTTCATCTGTTTAACATGAAAAAAGAGGCTGAGCAAAAAGTATCTCAGCCTCATGCATTTTATCGTTTAGCTTGCAAGACGCAGTGGTTGGTTGGATAACCTTATCCCTTGTTATACCGGCGATAGTGGCTATCCTAACCAACTTGTGCGGAGGTGGGAGTAAAACAGTCCAGTAGGCTGTTTTAGGTCAGCAACTAGAAATTAGGACTTGCTGAAAAATCACATTCTTCAAATGATTGATGTCTGTCCCACTCTCTATTTATAAGGAGCAAATTTATCAAATTATACTGTCAATTCAATCTGATTGCCTTCTAAACCCAGAATGCAGCTTTCATAGTAACCATCACCTGTCAGACGCGGTCCGCTTAAAAGCTGATAGCCGTCTGCTTGAAGCCTCGCTGTCAATTCATCTACCTTTTCTCTGCTTCCTAGACTAAAAGCCAAATGATGATAGCCCAAAAAGAGAAGTTCTTGGTTGTTCTCTGCTAAACCTTCCTTTCGGGTCATGATTTCCAATCTTGCTCCTTCGTCAAAGCTAAGGAAATAAGACTGAAAACCTGTTTTCTGATTATGGTAGAGCTGATTACTTTTCACTTCAAAATAGGTTTCAAAGAAGCGTTTAGCCCCTTCTAAATCTCGAACATAAAGAGCTGCATGTTCAATCTTCATAGAGTTTTTCTCCGTTCGTTGCAATAACTTCTTTATACCAATCAAATGATTTCTTCTTGTAGCGAGCCAAAGTCCCTGTTCCATCGTCGTTTCGGTCAACATAGATAAATCCGTAACGCTTGCTCATTTGAGCTGTTGAAGCAGACACGAGGTCAATACAGCCCCAAGTGGTATAGCCCCAGAGTTCAACACCATCTTCAATGGCTTCACCAACCTGTTGCAAATGTTGTTGAAGATAATCAATACGATAATCATCTTCAACAGTTGGACCATTAGGACCATCTACCAAGACATCTTTAGCCCCGAGACCATTTTCTACGATAAAGAGTGGCAACTGGTAGCGGTCATAGAAAGCATTGAGAACTAGACGCAGACCAATTGGGTCAACTTGCCACCCCCATTCTGAAGCAGTTAGATAAGGGTTTTGCAGACCACCTAGAACATTTCCACGACCAGAAGAATAACTTTCTGGATCATGAGCTTGAACCACACTCATATAATAAGAGAAGGAGATGAAGTCCACGGTATGTTCTGCCATCAATTTCTTATCACCCGGCGCAAATTGAATCTCAATTCCATTTTCCTTGAAGAAACGGTTCATATATGCTGGGTATTTTCCACGCGCATGAATATCTGAAAAGAGATAGTTTTGATTTTCAAACTCACGGGCAGCCAGTATGTCCTCTGGTTTTGGCGTCATCGGATAAGCTGGCATGGCTAGTACCATACAACCAATCTTAAAGTCTGGATTGATTTCATGCCCAATCTTCGTTGCAAGAGCTGATGCCACTAGTTCGTGATGGACTGCTTGATAAAGGTCTTGCTTGGACAATTCTTCTACTGGTGTTGCAATTCCTCCACTCATAAACGGTGCGTGAAGAACGGAGTTGATTTCATTAAAGGTCAACCAATATTTCACCTTGTCTTTGTAGCGAGTAAAGACAGTGCGTACATAGCGCTCATAAAAACCAATCAAATCACGATTTGCCCAACCATTGTACTTGCGTGCCAAGTGTAGCGGTGTTTCATAGTGCGACAAAGTCACTAAAGGTTCAATGCCATATTTTGCCAATTCATCAAAGAGATCATCATAAAACTTTAGACCTGCTTCATTTGGCTCCGTTTCATCACCATTTGGGAAAATCCGTGACCATGCAATGGAAGTACGATAGACCTTGAAGCCCATTTCTGCAAAAAGGGCAATGTCTTCTTTGTAACGATGATAAAAGTCAATCCCTTCTAATTTAAGATTGTCTAGTGTTGGCTCATCTGTAATCAAAGGATTGAGATCACCTGCTTTAGCTGGCATGCCGCCTTTTGGTGTCACATCTTGAACTGAAAGACCTTTCCCGTCCACATTGTAAGCTCCTTCGTATTGATTGGCAGCTGTTGCACCGCCCCAAAGAAAATCTGCTGGAAATTTACTCATGACTTTTACCTCTTTTATTTTTTACTTAATTATATTATAATCTTAGACAAGAGTATTTTCTAACACAATTCTCTTATAAATTGATATTATTCTACGAAAGAAGCAACACTTATGGATCTGGGAACATTACACAAAGATATCGTTTACAAAAATCAAGGCACTCCTTATTCTCTCACACGAACCATTACAAAAAACGGTCAGCCGGACATTCTCTTTCATTGGCATACGGATGTTGAACTGGTTTATGTTCATGAGGGAACTGCGCAGTTTCACATTGATTATGATTACTTTAATAGTGAAGCAGGTGATATTATCCTGATTCGTCCCAACGCTCTTCACTCCATTCACCCGATTGAAAATCAACGCCACTATATGGATGCGATTAACTTTCATTTGGACTTAATGGGCTATTCTGCTATGGATCAAGCTAGTATTGAATATTTGCAGCCGCTTTATAATGGTCAGCTGGATTTTGTTCGTGTCATCAAGCCCAATCAGCCAGCCTATGCAGACATTCGGCAGTGTCTACTTGATGCCATGAAAACAGGCTATTATCATACAGAGTATTTTGAATTTCAGCTCAAAGCCCAGCTCAACCAACTCTTTTTTCTCTTATTTGAAAATGGCTATGTGATTTCAAAAGAGCAATCCTTAGAAGGCTATCGCAAGGAAGAAAAAATCCGTACCATCATTGACTATATCGGTAGTCATTATCAAGAGGAACTCACGATTGATCAGCTTGCTCAAATTTGTGGTTACAGCGATACCCATTTCATGAATTTCTTTAAGAAACATCTTGGGGTATCTTGCATGGAATACGTGATTCAATTTCGCTTGCGAAAAGCGGCTGAACTCTTGCAACACTCTACCTTGCCCATCCTAGAAATTGCTACACAGTCTGGCTTTAACAATCTCTCTAACTTCAATCGTCAGTTTAAAAAGTATTACCAACTAACTCCTAGTCAATATCGTAAAAAATAACAAGGAGGGATTCCATGAAAGATATTATCTGGTTATTTCCACTGCTTTTCATTTTTCATGATTTAGAAGAAATCATTGGTTTCATGCCGTGGATAGAGCAAAATGAAAAACTACTGGAGAAAAAAGCTGCCTTCATTTTAAATACCCACAAAAGCTTATCCACAGAAGGTTTCACACTAGCTGTAGTAGAGGAATTTGTCGTGGTATCCCTCATTTCTTTCTTTGCTCTTTTTTACCACACCCGCCTACTTTATCTCATCTGGCTAGGAGGATTTGTGGCTTTTGCTCTTCATCTGGTGGTTCATATCCTGCAAGCTATCTGGCTTAGGCGCTATATCCCAGCTCTTGCGACCTCTATCCTATGCTTACCAGTTAGCAGTATTATCATTTGGAAAACCACCACTTTACTTCATATCAACACAATTGAACTTCTTGTTTTCAGTCTCATTGGCGTTCTCATCATTATCAGCAATCTCTTTTTTGCACTCTGGTTAGGTAAACAGTTTTCCAAGTGGGTAAATAAGATTTTTTACAACCCAGAAAAGATTGAAAAACTGTAACATAAATGGTACACCAAAAATGTAAACGGATTCATGGAATTAAAGTTAAAAATGCAGCATGATGATTTTGAGGAATAAGAGGAGATAAAATTATGAAAAAAGACATACATTCGTCAATCGTTTTCTTATTAGTTTTCATTCTTATCACTGCATGTACTCACGGAAAAACAGCACCAGCGAAGTCATTAGATACTGTTAAAATCAAGCAAACGCAAAGCTCTCATTTTTCTACTTCTCAACAAAGTGCTTCTAGTTCAAGTCAGACAAGTTCTTCTCAAACCGCAACTCCTGAAGAAAGCAATGCTTCAACTGCAAATGAAAAGGTCCCCTCTGAATCTATAGATAACACAGACAAAGACAGTCATGCAGGAGGAAAAAAAGTTCAACTAAACATCTCTACAATTGTCCAACGACGGTGGAATTACTGTGCTCCAGCCACAGTATCCATGATACTTGCAAGTAGAGGTCTTCAGGTTGACCAAGCCCAGTTAGCCAACGAAATGGGAACAGATGAAACTTTTGGAACTCATAATAGCAATGCCATAAAAGTTTTAAATCGCCATTTGTTTGGCTACGATGTACCGTCAGGAAATCAAGCAGGTTATCGTTTAGCAACTGTAGCGAATCCTAATTCTGATTCAGAAGATATGAAACGATTCAAAAAGCGTCTAATTCAAAATATCAATGACGGCTATCCAATGTATTATACTATTGATAATTCAAAAATGTATCCAGGTAGAAGTGGAGAGCATAATGTTATTGGTGTAGGATATGGCTTGACAGCAGATGGTTCAGATGTTGCCTATATATATTACATAGATCCTTCTTATATGGTTCAAGATCCTGTTTATGCTGGGTTGAAAATTGTTAGTCCAGAAGAATTGCTACATGCAATGGTAAGTTGTACTGAGCCAAATTATGCATGGTAAAACTCTTCTATCCTATTACTGAATTATATCGAAAGCAAAAAGCCAGAAATTCTTCATGCAAGAATCTCTGGTCTTTTTTCTCTAAAGAAATAAACTCATTCGTCCCATTTCAAATTTACATGCTCATTCATTTCCTGATAAGCTGTGTCAATTCGTTCTTTGGTGGCTTGGTCTAATTGATTACGGTATTTTCCACCTTCAATGAAATCTTCTAAAATATAGGTCTGGTAGGTGTAGAGAGGATAGCCTTCCGGTGAATACGTCCCTTTCGCCACACGACTCACCCAACTCGGATGTGCCTGTACCTCCTTGATAATCGTCCCTTTCTTTGATTTTTCAACCGTCACGTCCATGAGCACGCCGCGTTCTGTCCATTTCTTATTTTCCACACCGTCCATTGTCTCGATTCGCTGATTGGAGATAAAATTTCCCATAGAATAGATAATGAATTTCTTTTGTCCATTTTGTGTGACGACCTCTGATGGTTCAACGACATGCGGATGTCCGCCGAAAATAATATCTGCTCCCCACTCAATCATCTTATGATAAAGAGTTTTTTGCTCCTGTGTCGGTTCCAATTGATATTCAACCCCCATCTGAGGCATGACAACGGTTATATCAGCTTCTTTTTCGGCTTGCTTAATTTCTTTTTTCATCTTTTCTTCATTTAAATCCGACAAATGATGATTGTAGTCTGCCTGAGAGATATTTTCCTCTAAGCCATTAAATCCATAGGAATAAGCCAAGAGCGCAATTTTAATCCCATTTACTTTTTTAATGACAAGTGACGATTTATCCCGATTTTCATGAGTGTAAACCCCAATTGGTGTAATTCCGTGCTGCTCAAATGCTTTTGCCGTTGAAAAAACACCTTCCAATTGAGAATCCAAAATGTGGTTGTGTGCCAAATCCACAACTTGATAACCAGCATCTTTGATAGCTGACACCACCGACTCTGGCGCATTGAACAGTGGGTAACCCGCCAAAGGATAATTTGGTCGGATAGTCCCTTCGAAGTCTCCTAATACCAAGTCCGCCTTTTTCAACCAAGGCTTGACATATTGATAATTCTCTGTGAAATCATACGTCCCGTCTGACTGTAAAACACTCATATATAGAAGGTCATGATACAGCAAATCCCCATTTGCCATGATACGAGCCGTCTGTACACCGTTTAGGGAAGAGGACGTTTTTTTCTTTTGTACAATACTTGTTTTTGTCGGCTTTGTCTTAACGCTATCGTTTATTTTCTCAGCTAATAAAATCCCACTTGCTACTAAAAACACTACGCAAAGCAAGCCTAAAATAAACTGCCAATTAGTTGCTGACTGTATTTTTCGTTCTGATCTTTTCATGTTCCATTCTCCTCTATCTACATTGTAGCACAAAGAAGCAAACATGACGCAGGAAATGATAAATAATAAAAAGGACAAAGCATGCTTGTAGTAGCTCTAGTTGATTTTTTCGACCAACTGTTTTGGAACTCTACAAATTTTGCTTGTCCTTTTCTTAGATTATTTACTTACTTTCAGCAAATCATCGCCTAGTTTCACATCGCCGCCAGCTAATGCTTCAACTGTCTTATAATCAGCTGTATTGGTTACAATGATTGGAGTTGTAACAGGATAACCTGCTTTTTTGATAGTATCTATATCAAAGCTTAGCAATAATTGACCCGCCTTGACCTTTGAGCCTTGAGTAACATGTGCCATAAAGCCTTCTCCTTCAAGAGCGACTGTATCCATGCCCACGTAAATCAAGATTTCAGCGCCATCATCAGTCGCTAAGCCAATCGCATGGTTGGTTGGGAAAAGCAGACGAATCACACCGTCAGCAGGAGCGACAACTTCGCCAACGCTAGGCTCAATTGCTATCCCTTGACCCATTGCACCACTTGCAAAAACAGCATCAGGCGTATCTTCGAGTGCGACCACTTTCCCGCTAAGCGGAGCTGTGATGACTTGCTCAGGAGCAATCTCTTCAACTGGCAGACTGATTTCTTCAGCAGCGACTTCTTGTGCCCCATCATAAAGAGTTGGAATTTTTGTAAGTTGAGTCAATACAAATCCAAGAACAAAGCTGATTGCAATTGCTACAAGGAAGTGAATGAGTAATAGTGAGTCTTTTGGATCAATGAAAGACGGAATCGCAAAGAGTCCCATTCCTCCCATTACTTGCATTTTGGCATTAAAGAAAGCGAGATAAGCCCCTTGAACTGCACCAGCAATACAAGTCATAATAAATGGTGTTCGCATTGGCAAGGTAATCCCGTAAATAGCTGGTTCTGTTACCCCAAACAAAGCCGAGATAAAAGCTGGAATAGCCAATTGTTTGACTTTTTCTTCTTTTGTACGCAAGAAGATATTGAGTAATGCTCCTGCTTGTGCAAAGCAAATAGCAATGGAAGCTACAAGAATGACACCTGGTCCTTTTTGTAATTCCAAAATTGCAAGCGGCACCAATCCCCAGTGGAGACCGAACATAACCAGCACTTGCCACAAAGCACCCAGAATAATTCCATAAATAATTGGACTGAAGCTATAAATACCTGTGAAAATAGCACCGACTATATCAGAAGCCCATGTCATGACTGGTCCAATGACAAGAAATGATAACGGTACAGTAATTAAAATTACAAAGAATGGAACAATAAAGACTTTGACAACATCTGGAATGATTTGTTTAAAGAATTTTTCAATTTTTGAGCCGACCCAAATTGCTAGAATGATTGGCAATACAGTTGATAGATAACTAGAAGCAGGGAAGATAATCGGCAAACCTAAGAAAGTTGCGTAGATTTTTGACTCAATAAAAGTTCCTGCAAATAGCGTATAGAGTGGTTTGGCACCTGTAAAGCTAGCTGCAATATTTGGATAGACCAAGGCAAAGCCAATCGCAAGCGCTGTGAATTTTTCCATTTTAAACCGCTTAGCAGCAGTCAAAGCCAGAATCAATGGTAAGAATTGGAAGAATCCATCACCAGCGGCATTTAATATGACATAAGCGCCGTCAGTCGTCTTAACGCCACAAGCTGCCATAATGGCAACCACACCTTTGATCATACCAGCTGCAGAAAGAGCTCCCAGCATTGGTTGGAAAAGTCCTGAGATCAAAGCGATAAATCGGTCAAATAGATTGCCTTGCGGAACATCTCCTTCATCCACATCAATACTATCCTCACCAGAAATACCTGCTTCCTTAATGACCGCCGCATACACATCTGGCACGTGGTTCCCAATCACCACTTGGTATTGTCCACCAGCTTTTACAACCGTTACAATACCGTCTCTATTTTTCAAGTATTCCGTATCTGCCTTGCTCTCATCTTTCAGAGAAAAACGCAAACGCGTCACACAGTGCACTAACTTGATGATATTTTCCTTACCACCAACGTGAGCAACAATATCTTGAGCCAAGTCAGTATAATCTTTTGCCATAATGGACCTCCTTTATTTTTTAGGTCAGCTGTGTTGTTGCACATATAAATATAGAACAACGGTAACAAAAAAACCTAAACACATACCAAATAGAAAGCAGTTCCCCTACTTCATATCTCGTATTTGTCTAGGTTTTGCCTGCATGACCAGTAACAATCCATGAATTAAGTATAACACAAGTTTCTAAAAATGCAAGCGGTTTCTAAAACTATTTTAAATAATTATGTACGTTTGTCAATGATGTGAGACCAAACGAAAGTTATCAAAAAACTTGATATGGTATTCTCTACAAGGAGCTAGCTCCTTGTAGATTTTTTCTTATTTCGATAGGTGACATCCAGTTTAAAGTTTGCATGGGCAATCGATTAGATTTGTAGAGATAGCGCTCCATCTGTTTGATGAGATCGGCATAGGAATAAAACTGGAGATGTTTGTAGAATCGTTTATTGTCATTGCGATGGCTTCGTTCTACCTTGCCATTGTGTCGAGGTGTTCGAGGTTTAATACATTTATGCTCAATCCCCAACTTCTCACAAAGAAGGTCAAGCGGGTGGACTTGCTTGGTCTCTCTAAAGTGTGTAAATTTAACACCATTATCTATTTGCAGGATTTTGGGCTGATAACCAAAATGACGAATAGCCAATTTCAAAAATTGAACCGTAGAATGAGAGCTTTGCTCCTTAAAAGGATAGATAAATCGCTCTCTGGAAGCTTCGTCGATGACAGTATACTGATAGAATTTATCAGGGATAGAGCCGGTGTAACAGTGTTTTGGGACATATTTGACATCCATTTGCCATTTCACTCCGATTTCGGTCGGCGTATGGTAGGGTTTTGGTTTGTAGGTCTTTTTCTTTTCTTTAGGAGCTTTGAAGAAGCCTAATTTTCTCAGGATGCGAAAGAGGGAGCAAGGATGTCTGTGGTAACCTTTGTTTGTTTTGAGTTTGTAGAAGATTTCAATCAGAGTAGCTTTAGGATTGTGGCGGATACAGTGTTTGATCCAATTGATTTCTTCATTGGTGTGACTATTTGGATGAGGCGTCAGAGGGCGATGGGATTTGTCACATAGAGATTCTTTGCTTCCATCAAACCGTTTATTCCAACGCATAAGAGAGGCTTTTGAGACTTTGTATCTCCGACAGATAAAGGCGACAGAGGTACCGTTGCGATAGGTTTTGACAGCGTGATAGCGTGTATCCAAAGTATGTGGCAGGTAGCGGATGTTTTGTGGTATACTATTCATGAGAAGATTCCTTTTTTTGATGGTTGTGTCAGAACTAATCATATCAAGGTTTCTTCTTTTTTGGTACTCAGGTCTCACATCTATTGTAACGCTACATTTCTAAAACTATTTTAAATAATTATCAGGGGATAAATAAAATAATCGTCTGTTAATTATTTAAAAAAACTTTGACAAGTCGTTCAACCTATCAAAGTTCTTAAAGAGAATGTTATTAGATTATTTAACTATTTGATTTAGTCGTTCATATACTGCAACAACTTCTTTTGCTAAATCAATAAACGTTAAGCTCGTCATCAAGTGATCTTGAGCATGCACCATCAAAAGACTGAGCTCAATTTTTTCACCTTGAGCTTCCTGTGTCAGCATCACTGTCTGTGACTTGTGTGCTAAAACTAATGCCTCATCTGCTGCTTTTAACTTTTCACGCGCTTCTTCAAAACAGCCTTTTTTAGCTTTTTGAATCGCTTCAAAAGCATTACTTTTGGCTTCGCCACTATGCATAATCAGTGACATAACACTTTCTAACTGTGTATTTTCCATATTAGTCCTTCTAGCCTCCGATCAGTTCCTCAGCTAATGCCAATACCTTTGAACCATTCATCATGCCATAATCCACCATTGGGATAACTCCAATTGGGATATTCTTTTGAGCTAACTTTTCTGTGAATTGATCTAAAAGATAGCGCACCTGTGGACCTAATAGCAAAACATCTACTTTTTTCTCCAAAATTATGTCGTCCACTTCCTGAGCTGGGACTGCAAAAATCTCTGTATCTAATCCTTTTTCATCTGCTGCAGCTTGCATTTTTGTGACAAGCAAGCTGGTACTCATGCCCGCAGCACATGCTAGCATAATGGTCGTTTTAGCCATGTTTACCCCTTCTATTTTATCAAATGATTACTGTCTACCGATTAACGGATCTTGCTAAACGTGACACAGTATGCCGAATGCCACGAATTGTATTGCTCAGTGCATAAATATTATCCACTACTGCCAAACCACCATAGCCTGCATCTCCAATATGTTGAATATCCACACCACAAATTTTATTGCGAAGTGCGATTTGTTTAATCGTATCCACATCTGATGTCTCTTGGCTAGTGCCAATAGCGCTTAAGACTAAACCTCTTTTACTATGTACTAGATCTACGACAGCTCTCATTTCTTCATCGTTGAAAGCAGGAACCGTTCCAACGGCTGGCACCAAAATCACATCTGCACCCGCTTCTAATAATTGTTCAGCTGTCTGAAGATCTGCAACCGGCTCAGACACTCCTGCACCGTGCATTTTCCCAGCTATAATCAAACCTGAGAAATACTGTTTAGCCAATTTCACCGCAGCAATAATCTCTTTATTGCTGACGCCTGTACCAGGATTACCTGTCAAACAAACAAAATCAAAACCTAATTTTTCGATTTGCTCAAAAGAAGCCTGACTAGCTTGCCGACCGGCAGCAATCACTTGTACTTCTTCCAACATATCAGCTTCCAAATCAACAGGTTCTAAATTCACTCCAATCGGAGCTCCCACCAAGCGATGCAATTCGTGAACAATTTGCTCTTTTTTACAATCTAAGCCAAATATTTCTGGCTGAAAAACATCTAAACAATTCAGTAAAATCATATCTGCGCCGAACGCTCTTGCAATTTCAGCATTGGTGATATCTCCGATAAAGGTTTCACGAATGACCACATTTTCAGATAGGACAACCCGCCCTTCACTCGCTTGAATGCTTTGCTTGAGCTCTTGGGCTGTCATATTCAAAATTTCCGAAGGATTTGCACTAATTAATCGTTTCATATTCTCATCTCCCTACTGATTTTCTTCTGCTTTAAAGCGTTTTTCAATAGCAATCACAAATGGAATATAGATTAAAATATCAATTACAATAAGAACAGCTTGTAAAATAGACGCTTTAAAACTTCCCGTTGCCAGCAAGCCACTAATAATCGGAGGAGTTGTCCAACCTGGGTCAGTATATGTTAACGGTACAAGACCACTTGCCATGGATGACCATGCAACGATGAGATTCGCAATCGGTGCCAAAATGAATGGGAACAGAAGCAAGATATTTAAGACAATTGGAACACCAAACATCGTTGGCTCATTGATATTGAACAAACCTGGAACCACTGTAATAGGTGCCAGTGTTTTGATTTGTTTGCTTGATTTTCTCTTTTTCGCCAAATAACCAATCGCTAATACCAAGCCAATAGTTGCGCCGCCACCGCCAATGAAGACAAAATTATCCATAAAGACACTGGTAAAGATATGCGGTAGTTTTTCCCCTGCCTGATAAGCAACTTTATTGGCATCGAGATTCGAAAGCCACAATGGTTTCATAACCGCATTGACAACATTGCCTCCATGAAGTCCAACAAACCAGAATGAACTATTTAAAGCAACTAGAATCATCAAACCAAATAAATTATTACCTAGTAGGCCTAGCGGTTTTCCTAAAACAGTTTGAGCTACTGCATGCAAATTTGGTAGTTTTAAACTTGCTAAAAGGGCATAAACCAACAACCAACCTGTGATAATCACTGCACCTGGAATAATGGCGCTGAAACTTTTTGAAACTGCCGGTGGAACACCATCAGGCATTTTAATTTGGACATTATGATTGATGAACCATTGATAGATATAACCATTTACCAAACCAAGAATGATTGCTACAAAAAGGCCTTGTGAAGCTAAAAATGCTGTGGGAACACCGTTTCCTGTTTTAGTAGCAAGGAATGGTGTCACTGTGATAAAGGCAGCAAGCGAGATAATCCCAGAAGGAATCCCATCCACTTTGTATTGGCGGCTCATATAGTAGGCAATCCCAAAACTGGCTACCAAACCAATCAGACCAAAACTACTATCCACGCCTTTCCATAGATAGGCAGAAACCCCAATTTTTGTCAAATAAGCTTCCCATCCTGGAACAGGAAAACTAGCAATAACCATAAACAAAGAACCAATCAACAGTAATGGTACTGCAAGCGTAATTCCATCCCGAATTGCCACTAAGCCTTTATTATTTCCCAGCTTAATGGCAATGGGCATTAACTTCTCTTGTAAAAATTTGTCCATCTTTACAATCTCCTTTGGTTATAATATATTATTAATCAGCAGATAAAATCAACTTTATCTTACTTTTTAATTATATTTTAAAACAATTACTCCAAAAAGTCAAGCGCTTTCACTTCTATTTGATAATTTTTTATAATCAATATATAATAGATGCAGGGAAGGATGGTAGATAATGAATCAAACGAAAAAACAAGCTGAGTTACGAACAATTATTTTAGATAAAATTTACGCCAAGGGGCCAATTTCTCGCATTGATATTTCAAAAGAGACGGGCATTACTCCTGCTACAGTTAGTGCGATTACAGGAAGTTTGATCCAAGAAAAACTGCTGTATGAGCTGGGGGAAGATGAAGAACACGCAAAAGTCGGACGCAAGAAAATCCTCTTGGGTATAAAAAAACAGCACTCTTATTTTATCGGCTGTGAACTGTCTGAAAAATACTTTTCTTTTGTGTTGAGTGATAATACAGGAAATGTGATTGATAAAGATAAAGCAACCGTCACCTTGGAAAAAATTCTAGCAGAAGGCGCTGATTTATTTTGTCATTTACTTGAACAATTCATTTTTCGGAACAATTCCTATACAATTCAAGCCGTGGGAGTAGCTATCCCTGGACGCTATTTGCACAATGACTTGATTACAACAAACAATCAAACATGGAAACAATTTGATCTAGCGAAGATTAAAAACGAGTTTTCTTTTCCAATTTACTTTTCTAATAATGTCAATTGCATGGCACTAGCAAAGCGCCTTTTTTCTGCTTACCAACTGGATGAGAATTTTATCTATTTTCATTTTGCACGGGGGATGCACTGCTCTTATATGTACAACGGCAAAATCTACGGCAAAAGCAATATTGTCATCGGCGAAATTGGTCATACCGTCGTTTGTCCTGACGGAGAAGTCTGTGGTTGCGGACGCAGAGGCTGTTTGCAGACTTATGCTAGTGAAAGCTGGCTGATAAAAAAAGCAAAAATCATCTTTGAAACTGCCGAGTTGACACATTTAAAATCACTTGTCACAGATAAAGAAGAGATCACGATTCAAACTATCCTCACAGCATATAACTTAGGAGACCAAGCTATTCTCAATCTCCTTCATTTGGCATTTAAGTATTTGGCACAATCCCTGCTAAATCTTAGCATGATGATTGATGCAAAGAAAATTTATCTGCACAGTCCCATCTTGACTGATGACAAAGTCATTGCAGCTTTCTATCAAGAAATCTCACAACAACCAAAACTACTCTTCAAAGACTTGCCTGAACTCATTATCGAGCCCTACAATGACTTCACTGGTGCAACAGCTGGCGTTGCGCTTTGTCTGCAAAAGGAGTTTTTATCCATTTAGCTTCATTATGGCTCATAAGCTTGTTATACTTATTACAAAAATTAGAGGTTAGAACAATTGTTACGAACCTCTAATTTTTACTATACAATACAAGATGGACTTACTAATTTGTCTGAAATATTTATAAAGAAAGAACCTCTATTGTGTCAAAGAGGTTCTTCAAAGATTCCTTTAGAACTTTCATTTTTACATAACTACATCCATCGTCAGGACTTGTCCGTCTTTTACAACTTGCTCACCTGCTATATAGACATCTTTAACATCATTTCCCTTGACAGCATAAATGAGATGGGAAAGCATCTTTTCTTCTGGATACAAGTGTACTTTACCTTTTGGCTGAATAATTAAAAAATCTGCTTGTTTGCCAACTTCTAGACTGCCGATTTGATCATCCATGCCGAGCGCTTTGGCACCTTCAATTGTCATTGTTTTCAAAGCCTGCTCAATGGTAAATTGAGTGGCGCCACCTGTGCGCATTTTTTGTAAAAGAGCAGCAGTACGACTTTCTTCAAACATATCCAAATTATTATTGGAAGCGACCGAGTCCGTTGCAAGTCCGACTGTCACGCCAGCTTGAATCAAGTCTGTTACGGGAGCGATGCCAGATGCTAATTTGAGATTGCTGATGGGATTGTGGGCGATATGAATCTTAGAGGCTGTTAGTTCTGCAATTTCTCGCTCATTTAATTCCACACCGTGGGCAAAAATCCCCTCATGTTCCAGATAGCCTAATTCTTTCAAGAAAGCAAGTGGGCGTTTTCCATAGCGCTCTAAAATTATGCCATTTTCTGCTTGTGTTTCTGCCACATGGATATGCAATTTCAGCTGTAATTCACGCGCCAGCTCCAAGCTTCCTTTTAGCAAATCCTTACTGCAACTATATGGCGCATGTGGTGCTACCATTACTTTAAAGCGGTCATCATTGTAAGATAAAATTTTCTCAATAATGACCCGAGTGCGTGCTAAAGTTTCTTCTGCCGTATCCACATCTGAGCTAAACAAAGTCGGTGAAAAATAACAACGCATTTTAGAACGTGCTACGACCTCATAAATCTGCCCAATTTCAACACCGTTGGGATTGTACATATCATTAAAGGTCGTTGTCCCAGTCTGAAGCATTTCTGTAAGAGCCAGCTTGACAGCTTTTGTTGTCACCTCTGGTGTAAACTCGCTTTCTGCCGGCCAGATATAATCTTCTAGCCATTCATGGAGATTGCTGTCATCTCGAATGCCACGAAGGGTGGTCATAGCAGAGTGGGTATGGCAATTGACTAGACCCGGCATAAGCCAAGCTCCCTCACAATCTACTGTCTCATCTGCCCGCGCTTCCCAAGTGGCGTCCTCATTCCCACAATAAACAATCCTGTCCTCGTTTACCACTAGCAGCCCATTTCGATAGACATGAAAATCTGCATCACATGTCACCAAATTCACCTGTTTAAATACTTTCATCGCTTCTCCTTTAAATAAGAGTCACAAGGCATTCAATTACTGTGCATTTGTCAGCGTAGTAATCGCAAAAACAAAAGTCGTGTGGGACAATCATTTCACATTACCCTATGCTCTATTTGTATCTGACAACATAACTAAGGACAAAGCCACGCTTATTTACGGTAAGACGGTAGAAACTCTCCAACCCTATTATGGAGATTATATGTTTTCATTGAATTTTTTAGTTATTGTAGCAAAATCCGCATCAAATAGCAAGCTTTTAAAAATAGGAAAAACATTGAAATTTACTCCGCAAATCCTATCTGCAATACTTTGAGCAATCAATCACTACAACGTTTGTTTCGTACATAATCAGTTTTCAAACTAGCGATTATTATCCAGCTCCGCGCTTACAAATAATTACGAAGCAGCCAGGACTATCTAGCTCTGTTCCCTGTTTATTCTACCGACCTTACTTCATATATAAAAGCAAGTAGCCATATCCTGCAGCTTCCATGTCTTCTTTTTTAATAAAGCGCAATGCCGCGGAATTGATACAGTAGCGAAGTCCACCTTGATCCTGTGGACCATCTGTGAAAACATGACCTAAGTGTGCATTTCCTGAACGCGACCGCACCTCAATTCGCTCCATACCATGACTTTTATCTTGATAATACTTAATCACATCTTTGGCAATTGGTCTTGTAAAACTCGGCCAACCACAACCCGAATCAAACTTATCACTGGCAAAGAAAAGCGGTTCTCCCGTTGTCACATCTACATAAATGCCTTCTTCAAACGTTGCAAAATATTCGTTATGAAATGGTCGTTCGGTTGCAGAATGTTGAGTGACCTGATAGGCTTCCTCGGACAAGTTTTCCTTTAAAGCATTTTCACTCGGTTTCTCATACTGTCCCGGATCCACTAAAGGCTGATAGGCGTCATTAACATTGATATGGCAATAACCACCAGGATTTTTCTTGAGGTAATCTTGATGATAATCCTCTGCCAATACATAATGGCGCAGCGGTTCTACTTCCACTGCAATCTTCTGACCGAATTGACGATCTTGCTCTTTCACGACTTCGTTAATAACTGATACATCAATATCTTTTGTATAATAAATCCCTGTGCGGTATTGACGACCAATATCGTTTCCTTGCTTATTGATAGACAGCGGATCAATCACACGGAAATAGTAGAGCAGAATTTCTCGCAAGCTAACCAGATTTTCATCATAAGTCACCTGAACGGTTTCAGCATGATCGGTTTGATGAATCAGCTGATAATTAGTGGATTCTACCTGCCCATTGGCATAACCGACAGTTGTATCAGTTACACCTGTGATACGGGAAAAGTATTCTTCCAAGCCCCAAAAGCAGCCACCTGCTAGATAAATTTCAGCCATAAAAACACCTCATTTCTTTGTTCTTATTTTCTCATAAATCTCTAAAATATTATAAGGATTTGATTAGAACTTTCTTGAGAATGATATGGCAATGAACTGTCAAACACTACTCTGGCTTAATCCAGATAGTTCAACTTCCCACGAAAATCTTCTATGCTTTCATAGCCTTTTTCTGCCATAATCGCTTTCAGCTCATTTGTAATGCGCTCAAAAGCCCCTACACCTTCTTTATGCAGCGTTGTTCCAACTTGCACCATACTGGCTCCGCAAAGAATGTGCTCAAAAGCGTCCCGCCCTGTCAATACACCGCCCGTACCGATGATTTGAATCGAAGGATTAAGTCGTTGATAAAAAGCATGAACATTAGCAAGTGCAGTTGGTTTAATGTACTCACCACCAATTCCGCCAAAGCCATTTTTCGGACGAATGACAACTGTTTCATCGTTAATATACAGCCCGTTACCAATTGAATTGACACAGTTGACAAAAGAAAGAGGAAATTTATTAAAAATAGCTGCCGCTTGATCAAAATGTGCCATATCAAAATATGGTGGTAATTTAATGCCCAATGGCTTGGTGAAATAGTCAAACACTTCACTCAAGATCTTTTCCGTCGTCTCAAAATCATAAGCGATTTGTGGTTTGCCGGGAACATTGGGACAAGATAGATTGAGCTCGGTCAAGCCTTTAAAGTCACTAGCTTGCACCTTTTTCAAAAGGGCATGGGTTTCTTCTAGCGACAGACCTACCAGCGACAAAAAGAAGATTCGGTTTGGTTCTGTCTGTTGTAATTCTAACAAGTAATCCAAATAATAGTCCAGTCCATGATTGGGCAGCCCCATTGAATTGATCGAGCCAAGCGGCACATCTTGGTAGCGCGGTTCGGGATTTCCTGCTCGCGCTTGCAAAGTAGCTGTTTTGGTGACAAAGGTTCCCGCAGCTGAGTCTTTAACTTCTTCTAACTCTTCAATCGTCATACAGGCCACTCCAGCCGCATTCATCAGGCAGTTGTCAAAAGAAAAACCAGCGATTTGTGTTTGAGTTGATGACATGAAATACTCCTTTAGTTTTTTCTATTGTATCACTAAAAGCAGAAATATGACTCTTTGAACAGAATAGAAGAAAAAAATGTTCGGGATAAGCAAATGAATTTTTGCTGAGCAGGATTTTGTTGTAAATTTTATGTCGGAATTTTCAGAAAATTCAACTTTTTTCTTTACAGCACAAAAATTTTCTGCTATAATGACACACGTAACAAAATATAACATACACTGAACTCGGACGAAAGTCTAGCAAAAAAGATAGGCTCCCTAGTGTTCATCGAACACGGCGTCAGCCTCCTATTTTTGTACGACTTTTAACCGTCCTCGTATCTTATTTAAGGAGAAGTCTATGACAACTGCTAAAGAATATATCCAAAACACTTTTGAATTGGTGAAAGCTCGCAATGCTCACGAAGCAGAATTTCTGCAAGCGGTGGAAGAATTTTTAAACACGCTTGAGCCCGTTTTTGAAAAACATCCTGAATACATTGAAGAAAACATTTTGGCACGCATTACCGAGCCAGAACGTGTGATTAGTTTCCGTGTTCCTTGGGTTGATTGCGACGGCAAAGTTCAAGTCAATCGCGGTTACCGTGTGCAATTTAATTCCGCAGTTGGACCATATAAGGGCGGTCTTCGTTTCCACCCAACGGTTAATCAAGGGATTTTGAAATTTCTCGGATTTGAACAAATCTTTAAAAATGTTTTGACTGGACTACCAATCGGCGGTGGTAAAGGTGGTTCTGACTTTGATCCAAAAGGCAAGACAGACGCTGAAGTCATGCGTTTCTGCCAAAGCTTCATGACAGAATTGCAAAAATACATTGGCTCTTCTCTTGACGTTCCTGCTGGTGATATTGGGGTCGGTGGACGCGAGATTGGCTATCTTTACGGACAATACAAACGCCTACGCCAATTTGATGCTGGTGTCTTGACTGGTAAACCACTTGGATTTGGAGGTTCTCTAATCCGCCCAGAAGCAACTGGTTACGGTCTTGTTTACTATACGCAAGAAATGCTCAAAGCAAACGGTGAAAGTTTTGACGGAAAGACTGTTGTCGTATCTGGTGCCGGAAATGTAGCTCAATATGCTGTGCAAAAAGCAACCGCCCTCGGTGCTAAAGTCATTTCTGTGTCTGATTCAAATGGCTATATCATTGACAAGGACGGAGTTGACTTTGATCTTCTGGTAGATGTGAAAGTAAAACGCCGTGCTCGCCTGACAGAATACGCTGCTGAAAGAGCAAGTGCTACTTATTACGAAGGCTCTGTCTGGACTTACGAAGGTGCATTCGACATTGCCTTGCCATGTGCTACTCAAAATGAAATCAACGGTGAAGCAGCAAAACGCTTGGTTGCTCAAGGAGTTCGCTGTGTATCAGAAGGTGCCAATATGCCAAGCAATTTGGATGCTATTGCCGTTTACAAAGAACATAATCTCCTTTATGGTCCTGCTAAAGCCGCCAATGCTGGTGGAGTTGCTGTATCTGCACTCGAAATGAGCCAAAATAGCCTCCGTCTTTCATGGACGCGTGAGGAAGTTGATAGTCGTCTCCAAAACATCATGACAAATATTTTCAACACTGCTAAGACAACCGCTGAAAACTACGATCTTGGTAACGATTATCTAGCCGGAGCAAACATTGCTGCTTTTGAAAATATTGCCAATGCGATGATTGCCCAAGGAATTGTTTAAACGAACATGCATGATAAAAGGCTGTGGACAGATTCGTCCACAGCCTTTTACTGTTCTTCTGCTGAAAATTTCTAAAACTTCACGCTTTTGGCTTCTCCCCACCTGACATTGTCATAAGCGAGAGTATAGGGCTGCTGCGAGCCGTCCTCACCGTCATACATCAGCTTCCATTCCACCTTTTCGCCCACCGCAAGCTCCTCTTTTATGTTGGCAGTGTCAAAAGTAGCGTCATCCAAGACATAGGATTCTCCCATTTCGTCTTGTAAATCAAAGTCATAGACATTGAGAGGGAGAGATTCGCTAGAGGTATTTTCGATAATGACTTTGGCGGTAATCGTTGCTCCTGTTGCTTGCCCTTTCATCCGCTCTTTGGAGTCCACATGAATATATTGAACAGTGATTTTCATTCCATTTTCAAAACGCACGCTGTCTCCCAGACGGTGATGTTTATAACTATCTTGATAAACTGCAGTTCGAGCACTATGCCCTAGAAAGGCAAAGTTAAAAATACTTAAACCAGCCACCACGAGGGTCATGAATACAAGCATGACACAGCTAATGATGGTCGTCCAAAACAAAGGCTGCTTATACAGGGGCTGTTTCAAGCGATAGACGTGACCGGCAGGGGTTTTTATTTCATGCGGTACTTGTTCTTCCATAATAATCTCCTTTCTGCTTACGCTGGTGCATAAATCGTTGGCAAATCAATTCCTTCCTTTAATAAAGCGTCATGATACAGCCTGTAAAATTGATGGTAAACGGTGCTTTGGCTACCGCTTTGGACGGTGATACTGACACGGAAATAAAATTGTCCATTGTCTGCGAGTTGAGGACCTAGAATAATTGGTTCCTGCAAAATTTCTGTTTGCTTGCCCGCATATTCCTCATTGACCTGCTGGATAATCTGAGTGACTTTGGTCAGATCCGTCTGAGCATATAGGGGAATATCAATGAGCGCACGCATATTACCGCGAGAGAGATTGCTGACGACAGTAATGTTACGATTGGGAACGAAATGCAAGGTGCCATCCGCATCACGCACTTGTGTCGTCCGAATTCCGACACTCACAACTGTTCCTGCGATTTTAATCGAGCCATTGGTCAGGCGAACGCTGTCTCCGACATCCAACTGCCGCTCCAGTAAAATAAAGAAACCATTGACCAAATCGGACAAGAAACCTTGAGCGCCCATCCCGATTGCCACCCCAGCAATCCCAGCTCCTGCCAGTAAACTTGACACCGGCAAGCCTAAAATCGCCAATATCCAATAGATCAAGAAAAAGTAAAGGGTGTAATTCAGCAAATTTTCCATCAAACGCGTGAGGGTCTTTTGCCGCCCTTCGTCTTGACTGGAGAGTTTCAAAGAGGGTGAGATAATCTTTCTTACGAGTACATGTACCAGCTTTTTAGCGAGGTAAAAGAGAGCTAGCAATAGCACGAGTGAGACGAGCTTGCTAAAGACGTCATCTAACAAATTAGACCAGTTGAATTTTTCAAAGTAGCGAGAGAATACATTCTTGTTCGCAAATAACATAGGTCACCTCCTGCTCATTTCTATTATACCATATCTAAGCCTAATTGAATCAGGGGAATGCGAACTCCCCCCAGTGTATTCTATCTAAAACAGATTGATTTTTCAGAATATTTATACTATAATGGGAGACATTATGATCATGAAGGGATTATATGATATGAAAAGAATAGTTTTGGCTTGGAAAAAATCTAGTTTGATTAAGCGTATTGCTATCGGGATTGCATTAGGGGCTGTCCTCGGCTTGACCTGTCCTAAGCTGTCAGCAATTGGCTTATTGGGAGATATATTTGTTGGTGGCTTAAAGGGCATTGCTCCACTGTTGGTTTTTGCTTTGGTGACCAATGCTCTATCACAACATCGAAAAGGGCAAGAAACCAACATGAAAACTATCATTATCTTGTATCTTTTGGGAACATTCTCAGCAGCTTTAGTCGCAGTGCTAGCTCACTACCTTTTTCCTTTACATATCACACTCACAGCGTCAAAGACCAAGATTACACCACCAGATGGGATTGGGCAAGTCCTCAGTAATTTATTGCTCAAAGTAGTGGACAATCCAGTCAATGCTCTCATCACCGCAAACTATATTGGAATATTATCTTGGGCTGTGGTATTTGGACTTGCCATGCGTGAAGCCAGCAAAAGCAGTAAAGAGCTTTTGCAAACTATGGCAAGTGTAACCTCTAAGGTCGTTGAATGGATTATCAATCTGGCTCCTTTTGGAATTCTTGGTTTGGTCTTTAAGACGATTTCTGACAAAGGGTTGGCGGTGTTGGCTAACTATGGCAGCTTATTAGCAGTTTTAATCGCTATCATGCTTTTTGTAGCTCTGGTCGTCAACCCTTTCATTGCCTTTGTTCTGATGAGAAAAAATCCCTACCCACTTGTTTTGCGGTGTTTAAAAGTCAGTGGTGTGACAGCTTTCTTCACACGTAGTTCAGCTGCTAATATTCCTGTCAACATGAAACTTTGTGAAGAACTAGGACTCAACAAAGATACTTATTCCGTTTCTATTCCTCTTGGTGCCACTATTAACATGGCTGGAGCAGCTATTACCATCAATGTGCTCACCCTTGCTGCAGTCAATACATTAGGCATTTCGATTGACTTTGCGACAGCATTAATCCTCAGTATTGTCGCCGCTATCTCCGCTTGTGGTGCTTCCGGGGTGGCAGGTGGTTCTCTTTTGCTCATTCCTGTTGCTTGTAGTCTCTTCGGTATTTCAAATGATGTTGCCATGCAAGTCGTTGGGGTAGGATTCATCATTGGAGTTATCCAAGATTCCTGTGAAACGGCGCTCAATTCCTCAACGGATGCACTCTTTACTGCAGTTGCCGAAAAAAGCGTTTGGGGAAAAAGGAAAAAAGCGTAATACAATGAGGTTGGAAAAGTCCCAACCTCATTTTTTAATTAACCCAATTCTGCTTTAGGCTCTTTGCCCTTGCGACGGGCAAGAATATCCGCATAGTGCTTGCGGCTGTTATTGAGCACGGAAAGGAAGATTACTAAGTTTAAGTCCAATGAGCTTTTCTTACTTCATAAATTCCTTCTTTCCTTTTTTACTTGTCACTTAAAGCGACTGTTTCAATGACTTCTCCTTTTTCCGTCAGCGCGGCGGATGACCTCAACTACTTTTTGTTTGCTTCGTCTGCCCGGCGGAAAGTCTCCCTTACTTTTGGTTCACTCCGTCCGCCCGGCTGACAGCATGAATCAAAAGAAGTTTATCTCGTCCGCCGGGCGGACGGAGTGAACGACAATCAGTTTGCCTTGTCAGCCGCGCAGACGAAATGAAATTGTCTCGTTTGTAGTTTTCTCATGCTTAACTTCTAACTTTATTTTTTGAAGATAACTTTGAAAAGAAGGTAGATACAAATGAATAAAAGTACAACAATGACGAATACAGCTACTATTCCAAATGTTCCCAGGATTTAATCGTCCTTTCTGATTGAAACAATCTTTCTTCATTTTCATTATAGCACCGATTAGTGTATTGATCTATTAGCAAAAAGGTAGTGACTGATGAAAACGAATTTTCGTCAAAAGTACTCTTCTAATCTTGAAAAGAGAAAAGGCTTGAAACTTTCGTTCAAGCCTTTTCTTTTTTAGCTCAATTCCGCTACAATAGCTTTTAATTGTTCTTTGGTATGAACACCAACAACTTGCTTCACCACTTGCCCGTCTTTTTTGAAGATGAGGGTCGGGATTGACATGATACCAAATTCACGAGGTGTATTTGGATTGGCGTCCACGTCCATTTTAAAAATCTTCAATTCGTCTTCATGCACTTCTTCGGCTAATTTTTCCAAAATCGGTGCCTGCATGCGGCAAGGACCACACCATGCTGCCCAAAAGTCAATGAGGACAAGTCCGTCTTTTGTTTCTTCTGCAAAATTTGCATCTGTAATTGCTGTTACCATATTGTTCTCCTCTGACGATGACCGATGTCATCGCTCTATTTCATTTCTTGACATCATTCTACACTAAAAGGAAGCATTTGCAAAATATTTGCTACGGAGCGAAAAGCTCACTCCTCTCGTTCCATAGAACTAGTCGCTCAAAGAAAAATGATTGGTCATTAGATTGCTGGCGTCTAGCAGGATTTTATTCAGAAGTTGGTCCGTTGCTTCTTGAATCTTATCGCTTAGAGCTTGATTTTCTGCTTCGAAGTCAACTATTTCTCCCTTTTCTAAGGCACAATCCACGCGCCCTAACATTTCATGTCCCAAAGCCATGGTCGTTTCTTGGTAATCATCCAAATCTCCCAGATGACTAGAAAAATGCGCGTCAGCCAAAGCTGCAATTAAGCGATTGGTCCAGTAGAAGGAATCCGTCGAAACCTTGTCCGTCGTGTTGGCAAAGTAGGCTGGTGTTGTAGAGACTTGGGTAAAGAAAGGCACGGCTGTATTGTAAGGCATAGAGCCATAGGACAACCATTGGATGCCCGTCGTTTCCTGTGGTTTATTGGGTCTCAACTGCAAGATAGATGTTTGACTTGTGCGGTTAATCCCAATCGTGCGGAAGGTCCGCTGACTGTGATGACTGCCTTCTAAGCCATAAGGGTCATAAGGAGAGTCTTGGTAGTGGCTGCTAAGGACATACTTGACATCTTCAATCGTGATTTTACGGTAGGGTTTTTGACACCAAGGAAGGAAAAAGGAGCGCGGGTCTTGCTCAATTTCTGGATTGAGAAAACGCTGAATATCCCAAGCACGCGGTGTATTGTAATGGCGGTCTTTGTCACGCTGGCTACCAAAAGCATAGCGCGGATTGAAAGATTCCCCGTCATAGTTGAGATTCAAATTATTGCGACGAATAAAGTCTTTCAAATCAGGATCACAGAGGAAATATTCGGGATTGTCAAACTCAAAATAATCTATTCCCAGCTGATTTGGATTAGTCACATAGGCATCATCTGGCACACGGCGAGCTAGCCAATGATGTCCACCGATTGTCTCCAACCACCAGATTTCATCCACATCAGAAAAGGCAATCCCGTTTGACTCATAGGTGCCGTATTCCTCAAGAATCTTCCCTAAGCGCAACACGCCCTCACGCGCCGTTTTGATATAAGGCAGCACCAAGGTCAGCATGTCTTCTTCTCCGATACCAGTTGCCACCAAAGGATCTGCTCCCAGCACTCGGCTATTCGTGGTAATCGTCTCTGTCTCGCTCATGGCTACATTGTAAACATTGATACCAGCTTCACCCCAAATCCCGTCTTTTGCAAGAGCGTCCGGTACACTGGTGTAGCGAACTGGATTGTCCGGCAAATCTATCTCAAAGCTTGATAGTACAGACTTGTAATGCCGCGGCTGATCTTCTGGGTTAACAACAATAAATTTCTTGGGCGTAAATACACCATTTTGTGAATCTTCTGTACGTGCAATCATAGTTGAACCGTCATAACTCGCTTTTTTCCCAACCAGAATCGTTGTACAAGAATCTTGTATTCCTTTTTGTCTCATAAATATTTCCTCTTTTCAATCTTTCTTCTTTATCATGAACAGTTTTGTTCACCAACTCTGCATTACTTAAACACCACAATAGTTGCTCCGCTACCCCCAGCATTTTGCGGTGCATAGCCAAAACTCTTGACATGCTTATTGCGACGGAGATATTTGGTGACGCCTTCGCGAATGACGCCCGTCCCGATACCGTGAATAATATCAACCTGAGCCATGTTATTGAGGAGAGCCTGATCAATAAAGGCGTCCAGCTCTTGCATAGCTTCTTCATAACGCTTACCTCGCAAATCCAGTCTAGCTCTTGGTCCGCTTGTGGTTGTTCGTTTCACCACATTGACCTGCTTGCGCTTAGGCTGCTGCTCCTTTTCAGCCTTTAGAAGATTAAATTCCTGCTCTTCTAGAGTCATCTTGATAAGACCGACCTGAGCCTCCCAACGGCCGTCCTTGAGCTGATTGACAAGTGTACCTCTCTGACCGTAGCTAATCACCAGAATATCGTCTCCCGTCTTTGGTTTCCGTGCTTTTTTAGCTTGTTTCAGCACTTTATTCTGTGACAAGTCCACCGTTTCCGGAGCTAATTTTTTCAGCTGGCTTTTGGCTTCAATAATTTCGTGCGGTTTAAGACTAGCCTTAGTATGGAGATTTTTGAGAATCGTATCACTCTCGGTCAGCGCCACATCAATGATTTCCTGCGCTTCCAATCTTGCCTTATTGAGTTCGGTTTCTTTCTCTCGGTTAAACTCATTGTAAAGTTTTTTGAGTGCTCGGTTAAATTTGAGATTTTCCTGCTCAACCTCACGGATATTGTCTAAGCGCTTGCGGCTTTCCAGCGTTTGCTCCTCCAGTCGCTCAATGATCCGATTGACATCGCTGTCCGTGTCAGTCAATTCTTGAGCATCCTTGACCACTCTATCAGATAGACCTAAACGCCTTGCAATCTCAAAAGCATTGGAGCGACCCGGCACTCCCTGCATAAAGCGATAAGTTGGTCTTAGACTTGCCGTATCAAACTCCATGCTAGCATTTTGTACGCCAGCCATTTCAATCCCATAAGCCTTAAGCTCTGGGTAATGAGTCGTTGCCATTGTCTTGACCTGCCGCAGCCGCAAGTCCTCAAGGATAGCCATTGCAAGAGCTGCTCCTTCCTGCGGATCGGTTCCAGCTCCCAGCTCGTCCAAAAGCACCAAAGAATTTTCATCTGACTGCTCTAAAATGGTAACAATATTGGTCATGTGGCTAGAGAAAGTCGATAAGCTCTGCTCAATAGACTGTTCGTCTCCAATGTCCGCAAAGATTTGGTCAAAAATCCCCACTCGACTCCCTTCATCTGCCAAAATAGGCAGGCCAGACTGTGCCATAAGCTGAGCCAAGCCTAGGGTTTTGAGCATAATGGTCTTTCCGCCTGTATTCGGACCCGTAATGACAATCTCAGTCAAATCTGCCGCAAAGTACAGGTCATTAGCTACTGCATTTTCTATCAGAGGATGAGCAACATGGAGCAGTCGAATATCCTGACGGTCAGACAGCTTCGGTACTACCGCTCCTCTCTCCTGCATAAAGCGCACCTTAGCTCGAACAAAGTCCAGATGTCCGATAATCCAAGCATTATTGGCAATTTCAGCAGCATGCGGGCGAATGCGTTCTGATAATTCTTGCAAAATCCGCAAAATTTCATAGCGCTCGTCTGCCCGCGCATTGGTGATTTCTTCATTGAGATTGACCACCGCCCGTGGCTCGATATACACCGTGTTGCCACTAGCAGAAATATCATGCACCACGCCTGAGATACGATGGCGGAATGTATTTTTGACCGGCAAAACATTGCGACCGTTTCGACTGGCTACTACTTGATCTGCTAGCATATCGCCCTTGGTTTTGAGAATATCTTGCAAAATATCTCTCACTTGAACTTCATTTTCTTGAATTTTTCGGCGAATGCGAGCCAAATTATCACTAGCAAAACTTTCAACAAATCCTCCCTCATTGATAGCCTGCAACGCTCCTTGCAAGCTCGGAAAAGAAACCAAATTTTCAAAAAGCCGATTCAATCTTTGCAACTCAACATTTTCCAAATCCTCATAAAAATCAGTCAATTCTTGCGTGACAGCCAGAACCCGCTTCAGAGCAAGAAATTCTTCAATGTTTAAGTCGCCTTCCAGCTCCAAGCGCTTGGTCAAGCCCGTAATGTCTTGGGTCGTAGCCAGACTGAAATGTGGATGCTGTACAAAAATCTGCTGCATGTCCGTCATTTCTAAGAATGCTGTCTCCAGCCTTTCTTGTTTATTGGACGGGAACAGCTGCTGCAATTCCAAGTACCCTTGTTCTGTCAGAAGATAGGGTTCAAAGAGCGCCTTGATTTTCCCAAATTCTAACGTTTCTAAAATTTTTCTATTCATATTCTTATCTTTCCTGATGAAAAAGAAACTCAGCTAGCACCACCAACTGAGTCTTTGTATTTATCCGATGATTTTGGTCACCCAGAGTTGTTTCAACATTCCTGAAGTAATTGGTGTGTGACTGATGATAAATCGAGCTAAACCACTGGCATTGAGATGATTTTGAACAAGTGGTAAGGGAATCGTTGCTAAAACGGTCAGCAGCATTTGAATTCCAAATAAAGTGACGCAAACAGCTAAAGCACCACTAGCAACATTGTACCAACGCTCATTGGCTTTCTTGTTTGGCACCAAGTGAATAAAAATCCCAATAAAACGGGCTATGCTATAAACAATCGTATAAACTGCTAAATAAGCCAGACCGGCATAAAAAACCTTATCCAACTGGAACAATTGGCCGCTGGGAAAGAAATAGGTAAATGTTCCTTCCTGTGCACTGGCGTAGGGAACTAAAAGATTGATTTGTTCACCCAGAGATTGGTACAGTTGCCCTGCAATAATTGCTGAAATAACCGCCGAAACAGTATAATAAGCCTGCAAAACAATCCCACGCGAATAGCCAATGTAAAAACTCCAAGCCAAAATCAGCAAAATTACCAATGAAATCATAGGGTCCCCTCTTGCTCACTAACCTTTTGCTTGTTGGCTTCTAACACTTTTTTACGAAGTTCTTCCAGCTCTTGCTCCTTGTCATCGAACTCAATCTCACGTGACAATTGCGTCGCTAAACTATTGACTGCCAGCAAAATAGCTAATGTTTCATCATCTGCCGCAGGCATCTTCTCTTTAATTGCGTGATATTTTTCTGTTGCAACCTTTTCAACTTCTTCCATGAATAAATTATCGTGTTCTGTTGTTAAGGTTACACTCTTCTTTCCGAAAGTAAATTTGTATCGATTTAAGTTTGCCATAAAATCACCTCAAAATATTATACCAAAAGGAAGCGATTTTGTCAGTTTTTAAAGAAATTTATAACTTTTATGGTACAATAGCAATATGGAAAGTATTACCTTACAACCCAGTGAGAAACAAATTCAAGATTTTGTTGCCCACTACCAGGCACAGCTTGTTTCTAGTAAAAATCCTTATATTCGTTACCTTTTTAAGCTTGATAAGGCAACTGCCTCCATCTACACTTCAGGAAAAGTCCTCTTTCAAGGGGAAAATGCCGAGCAGGCAGCACAATTTTTTGGCTATCAAGCGTCCAAAGAAAAAACGACATCTCATTGGCAGAATTGTCCTCTTATTGGGACAGATGAGGTGGGAAATGGCTCTTATTTTGGCGGGCTCGCTGTTGTGGCGTCTTTTGTGACACCAGAACAGCATGATTTTTTACGAAAGCTGAGAGTTGGAGATTCTAAAACTTTGACAGACCAAAAAATCAGGCAAATCGTTCCTCTGTTGAAAGAAAAAATCCAGCACCAAGCTCTGCTATTGTCCCCGAAAAAATACAACGAAGTCATTGCTTCTGGCTACAATGCGGTGTCTGTCAAAGTTGCTCTTCACAATCAAGCCATTTATCTGCTCTTGCAAACGGGAGTGCAGCCAGAAAAAATTGTTATTGATGCCTTCACAAGTGACAAAAATTATCAGAAATACGTTAAACAGGAACGCAATCATTTCTCAAATCCTCTCACTTTAGAGGAAAAAGCGGAAGGAAAATACTTAGCCGTAGCAGTCAGCTCCATGATTGCCCGTGACCTCTTTTTAGAAAATCTTGAAAATTTAAGTCAAGAGCTCGGCTATGAATTGCCCAGTGGAGCAGGAGCAAAGTCCGATAAAATCGCAAGTCAGCTTCTTCAAGCCTACGGCATAAAAGGCTTAGAAGCGAGTGCAAAACTGCATTTTAAAAATACTGAAAAAGCGAAGAAACTTCTAGAAAGGTAAGTTATGCAAACAAAATCAACTACTTTTTCAAAATTTATGAAAGAATGGGGATTGTTTATCCTCTTCATGGCCGTTCTTTTCTTATCACGCGCCTTTCTTTGGGTTCCTGTCAAGGTAGACGGGCATTCAATGGATCCAACCTTAGCTAATGGAGAATATCTATTTGTTGTCAAACACTTGCCTGTCAATCGCTTTGATATTGTCGTTGCAAGTGAAAAAGACGAAGATGGAAAAACCAAGCAAATTGTCAAGCGGGTGATCGGTCTTCCTGGAGACACTATCCGCTACGAAAACGACCAACTATATGTAAATGGCAAAAAGGCCAACGAACCTTATCTTAAAAATTACCTCGCGAAGTTTAAAGATGATAAATTGCAGGCAACCTATTCCTATAACAGTTTCTTTCAGTCTTTAGCAGATAAAGCTCAAGCCTTTACGCAGGATGCAAATGGGAACACTAGCTTTACCATTGAAGTTCCAAAAGACGAATACCTGCTTTTAGGAGATGACCGTCTTGTCTCAAAAGACAGCCGTCAGGTGGGAACATTTAAAGCCAATCAATTGCAGGGCGAAGCAAAATTTCGTTTCTGGCCTTTGAATAGAATCGGCACTTTCTAATCCCAAACAAGTCTATTTTGATTCGTTGGAGCTGGGCAAAAAGTGTTCCAGCTTCTATCAGATTTAGGAATAAACGAATAACGCAGCTTCAACAATTTAGTGAATTGTTGAAGGCGGGAAATCAGCCTTGCATGGCAAGCCACCGTGATTACTCAAAGCACTGCTTTGAGGTGGCAGATAAAACTTGCGAAGCAAGTATCAAAGCTGTTCGCTTTTCAAGCTCGGAAGAGCACCTTTGACGAAAACTTCGTTTTCTTCATCTGCAACCTTAAACAGCTATCAAGTTGTTTAAGCACCCTTGCGGGGGTGGGACTACGAACTAAAAATTTTCAATCTTTAGTTCTGCCCCACTCCCATTCTTTTAACATTGATACAGGAAGATGATGGAATTTTACTTTTCAGGCACCATTGAACGCATTATTTTTGAAAATCCCAGCAGTTTCTTTCGGATTCTGCTGTTAGATATTGACGACACCGATGCAGATTTTGATGATTTTGAGATTATTGTCACGGGCACCATGGCGAATATTATGGAGGGCGAAGACTATACTTTTTGGGGAAATCTCGTGCAACACCCTAAATATGGTGAACAACTCAAAATAACACGCTATGAGCGTGCAAAGCCAACCAGTAAAGGCTTAGTCAAATATTTTTCAAGCGACCATTTTAAAGGGATTGGTGTAAAAACAGCGCAAAAAATCGTGGCTCTCTATGGCGACAACGCGATTGATAAAGTCTTAGCAGAGCCAGAAAAATTAAAGGATATTGCAGGTCTTTCTGCTAAAAACCGTGAAGCCTTTCTCACAAAACTAAGACAAAATTACGGCACCGAGAGAATCCTTGCCAAGCTATCTGAATACGGTATCCCGAACAAGCTTGCCTTTCAGATTCAAGATTTTTACAAGGAAGAAACTCTCGAAATTGTCGAACAATTTCCTTACCAATTAGTAGAAGACATCCAAGGGGTTGGGTTTAAAATTGCCGACCAACTGGCACAAAGCTTAGGAATTGAAAGTACTGCTCCAGAGCGTTTTCGTGCTGGGCTGCTTCACACACTCCTAACCCAGTCTATGGAAAAAGGCGACACTTATCTTGAAGCCAAAGAACTTCTGGAACATACGATTGAACTCCTCGAAAGTTCCCGTCAGATTGAGTTAGACCCAAGTTCTGTTGCGGATGAGCTGGCACATTTGATTGAAGAAGATAAAGTTCAAAATGTTGATACAAAGATTTTTGAAAACAGTCTCTTTTTTGCCGAAGAAGGGATTCGCAGCAGTCTCCTACGCATTTTAGAAAAAGGGAAGCAAAACAAATTTGAACCGAAAAAAATCGAAGCTGCTATTACCCAAATCGAAATTGAGTTTGCCATTTCCTATGATGTGATTCAAAAACAAGCGATTTGTGACGCTATCAATCACAAAATTTTTATCCTAACGGGTGGTCC
This sequence comes from Streptococcus sp. HF-2466, assembly GCF_015594645.1. Classification (NCBI taxonomy): domain Bacteria; kingdom Bacillati; phylum Bacillota; class Bacilli; order Lactobacillales; family Streptococcaceae; genus Streptococcus; species Streptococcus sp. HF-2466. Next base: position 1,477 of record NZ_JADNQU010000005.1, on the reverse strand, counting down.
CGGAACGGGAAAAACGACCGTTATCAATGGAATTATTGCTGTCTACGCGTTGCTACATGGTCTGGATTTACACAAATCTCAAGATTTACCTATCCTTTTAGCCGCTCCAACTGGGCGCGCTGCTAGACGCATGAATGAATTAACAGGACTGCCAAGTGCGACGATTCATCGGCATTTAGGCATGACAGGAGACGATGACACTAGCCATTTAGATGATTATTTGGACGCAGACTTTATTATTGTCGACGAATTTTCAATGGTAGATACTTGGTTAGCCAATCAACTCCTCAGCAATATCTCTTCCAACAGCAAACTTCTCATTGTCGGAGATGCTGATCAGCTGCCTTCTGTCAGCCCCGGACAAGTGCTGGCAGATTTACTGAAAATCCCTCTTCTTCCACAGACCAAATTAGAAAAAATTTATCGACAAAGCAAAGATTCCACTATCGTTACCTTAGCCAGTCAAATTCAAAAAGGCATCCTGCCAACTGATTTTATAGAAAAAAAGGCTGACCGTTCTTATTTTGAAGCGCGTAGTGAACATATTCCGCAGATGATTGAACGTATTGTAGAAGCTGCTATCCGCAGTGGCATTCCAGCTCAAGATGTGCAGGTACTTGCGCCTATGTACCGCGGACAGGCTGGGATTGACCACATCAATCAACTCATGCAAAATCTAATCAACCCTGCCGAAACAGAACAAATCGTCTTTGAAGCAACTGATTGTCAATATCAACAAGGCGACAAGGTCATTCATCTGGTCAATGATGCGGAAAGCAATGTGTTCAACGGTGACTTGGGTTATATCACCGATTTGCTGCCAGCAAAATATACGGACTCTAAACAGGACGAATTGACTATCAACTTTGACGGCAATGAGATTGTTTATCAACGCAGTGAATGGTATAAAATTCGTCTGGCATACGCTATGAGTATCCACAAATCTCAGGGTAGTGAATTTCCTGTGGTCATTTTACCGATTACATCCAGCAGCCACCGTATGCTGCAACGCAATCTTATCTATACTGCTATCACCCGTGCCAAGAGCAAATTGATTCTTCTTGGGGAAAAGTCTGCCTTTGACTTTGCTGTCAAAAACACTGGCACAGCTCGCAATACCTATCTAATCCAACGCTTTTCAGACCTCCTAACTGATGAAAAAGTTATACACACTTCTGTGAATAATTTGGAAACAACTGTGGAAAAATATATCTTGACTGAGGAAAATTTCTTGAAAATCAACCCTATGATTGGAATAACGGATGAGGATATTCAAAGTGTTTTTGGAGAATGATAGAAAAAAGTGGCTCTTTGTCAACTGTAGTGGGGTAATGAAAAGCTAAGATTGAGAGAGTACGAGATTCTCCTCTCCATCCCTGGTATCGCTGAAACAACAGCCACCTCTATCATAGGCGAATTAGGAGATATTCGCCGTTTTCAGTCTGCCAATCAAATCAACGCCTTTATTGGAATTGAT